>CBDTVJ010000014.1:0-19553 GCA_965363655.1 uncultured Halieaceae bacterium
TGCCCCAGACAGACTGGCGACAATGGGCCCGGGTACCGGCCTCGGTGGCTCTACCCTGATCCGCGCAGGGGAGCAGGCGATTGCCCGCGCCTGTGAACCGGGCCACATGGGGCTCGCCGCAGCCACCGCACTGGAACTGGAGCTGTTTAGCGTGTTGCAGCCAGAATATGGTGAGATATACGCCGAGTTGCTGTTATCAGGCCCCGGTATGCAGCGCCTGTATCAAGCACTGGCTGTAGTGCTCGGTGAGGAGGCGCAAACACTTGGCCCGGAAGAAATCTCCAGGCGCGCCCTGTCTGGGGAATGCCAGCTCTGTAGCACAACACTCAATACCTTCTGCGCACTGCTGGGGTCTATCTGCGGTGACTTTGTACTTGCCAACGGCGCCTATGGTGGCCTGTACCTGGCGGGTGGCATCATCCCAGGCATGATTCCCTTCCTGCAAGACAGCGCTTATCAGCAACGGTTTTGCGAGAAGGGCAATATGCGGTCACACCTGGCTGTGGTGCCACTTCATGTCATCACCTCGGGTACCGCAGGCCTGCTGGGTGCCGCCCATGCACCTCTGTAGCCGCTATCCACCCGGACAAGCCCTCCGAATTCGCTAAAAGACGTGCCAATTGACAAAAAAGTAAGCAATTTTTTAGAAAAACTTACGGAACTGCCCTGTCAAGTGAAGATTATGGTGCTACACTTCTTGGGCTGAGCGGTTTCAGCACTATTTATGCTCACGGTCGAAGTTCCCTCAAGGTCATCGGTACGTTAACCATAAATACACATTAAATAAAAAAGGTGCCTGGACATGGCGCCGCTAGCAATACAGGTAAAACGTATGTCTACAACAACTGGTACTGTTAAATGGTTTAACGAAACCAAGGGTTTCGGCTTTATTGAGCGCGAAGATGGCCCCGATGTTTTCGTTCACTTCAGCTCTATTCAGGGCGACGGCTTTAAAACGCTTTCCGACGGCCAAAAGGTCGAGTTCACCGTTACTGATGGCCAAAAAGGCCCCCAGGCGGAGAACGTTGTTCCTGTCTAGAATCGACAGATCCTGGGCAGAACAAAAAAAAGGAGCTCTATTGAGCTCCTTTTTTAATGCCGTAATAAAATGCCGTAATAAACAGTCAGGAACGGCTCCCTGCTACAGGGGAATTAGCCGGAACCTATCCATCCTGTAGCGACTTCTGGCGCGCCAACTCGGAATCCATATAGCTGATCCACTGGTTGGCGTACTTGGATGAACGCTCATCCCGTCCCGCCGCCTGAAAGGCCTCTCTGGCCTTGTCATACTGTTTCGTATTGAAATAGGCCATACCCAGCACCAGTCGTGCCGTATCAGGGCGCTTCACGCCGCCACGGGACAAACCCTTGTTGATGGCGGTAATGGCCTTCTTGAACTGGTCTCCGTCCAGGTAAACATTGCCCAGTCGTGAATACAGCTCCCCTTTATCGGACCTGGACGCCGCCTGCTCCATCGCGGGGATCGCCTTGTCAATTTCCTGCGCCTGGCGCCAGGCACTGCCTGCAATCTCCCAGTTCTTGGATTTACCCTCGATGGACTCATCCTTCAGCCCCTTATCCATCACCCTGGCGGCTTTGTAAGGCACATCCCCGTTCAGGTACAGATAGGCCATAGTGATCTGCTCTGTACCCTTGTCCAACACGCCCTGTACGTAGGCAGTTTCCATAGCAGCCAGCTGCTCGGGTTCTTTCTTTTGCTCACCGTACATGTGGGAAATCTGCACCCAATATTGCTTCTTCGGGTAGTGCTTAAGTAATTTTTCGAGCACGTCCACCGTCTTGTTGACGTCTTCCTTCTCGAAATACAGAAAACGGGCCAGGTTATACCACTGCTCCTTTGGCGGTTTGCGTTCACCCGGAGGCTTCGCCGCCTGCTTCTCGTTGTGCAGGGCAATCGCCTTGTTTACATTGAGCAGGGCCTTGTCGTAATCCTTGAGCTGGTAATACCCCTGGGCCAACAACACGTAGGCGTTGGGATTGGGGGTATCTGTCATCTTGAACCACTTCAGTAGCGCATCAATGCCCTTTTGCCACTCTTCCTGAACAAAATACAGCTGGGCGATAGTAAAGCGGGTGTTAGTTTCCATTGCCAGCGGCAAATCCGGCTGTGCCACCACTTTCTCATAGGACTGCAGCGCCTTGCTGTAGTTTTCCCGAGAATAGTAAATAAAGGCATACAGGTTGTAGACGTTGGCCAGCTCATAGCTGTTCAATGATTTCTTGCCTTCACCCGCAATCATCGCATCCAGAATCTTGGAAGCTCCCGGCAGATCCTTGGCTTCCGCAGCAGCCTGTGCCTCAGCGAGTTTTTCGTAAACCTTGTTACGCAGGGCCGGCGTGCGACGCGTTTCCCGCTGGGGTTTTTTCTTCTCTTCCTTTGCAAATGCTGCAGACAGTGGCGTGAAACCAAGGTCGCTTTGCACTTGGGAAATGGCCAGCTGGGCGGCAATCACAGGCACTGCCAGCAATACAGCGCGTCTCAGGGAAGTGGGTTTAAACCATGTCATAACGCGTTAACCGTCTACTGTTCCAACTCATAGGTGAACTTATTCTGCACGCCCGGTACCTCAATGGCTTCACCATCAACTACTCGAGGCTTGTACTTGAATTTCAATGACGCTTTTACGGAAGCCTTTTCAAACACACCGGAGGGATCGCAATCCACAGCCACTGGATCGCGTATCGCACCGGACGCTGTCACTGTGTACTCGACAATGCAGTAGCCGCTAATGCCGCGCGTCTGGGCTCTTCGCGGATAAATCGGTGCCACTTTCACAATGGGCAAATACTCTCCGTCATTGGTAAGGCCACCGCCTGTACCAATCGACACATCTACCTGAGCCTGCGGCGCGATGTTAATAACCTCAACATCCATATCCATATCGACATCGGGCGTATCCAGATCAGGTGGCGGCTTTTCCGGATCATCAATCTTATCCGGCTTTTGCTCAATATTGGTTTCAATCTCTCGCTCTGGCATGTGAATATCTGCCAGCTTGGTCCGTTTCTCGGTGTCGATTTGGGGATCTGCAGACGCGATCAGGTACTGCATGATAAAAAACAGACCACCCGCCACGGGAATCGCCAGCAAACCGCCGATAATGAGTCTGATCAGATTGCGATTCATAATGGGTTACTTATCTTCCGTAGCCAGTGACACGTCATAGACACCCGCTTCGCGGGCCGCATCAAGCACTGCGGCGACTGTTTCGGTAGTGGATTCATTGTCCGCCTGGATAACGACAGCGCCTTTGGGGTTTTCAGCGTGCAGGCGCTCAATGTTGGCCCGTACCGCGCGCACATCAATACGACGCTTGTCCATCCAGATTTCATTGGTAGCACTGATCGCTATCAGGATGTTGACGTTCTCCTTGGGCTGCGAAGTTGAAGCCTCCGGGCGGTTCACCTCAATACCCGCCTCCTTGATGAAAGACGCTGTCACAATGAAAAAGATCAACATGATAAATACGACGTCCAACATGGGCGTCAAGTCGATCTGCGCTTCATCGTCCGCGGCAGCTGCCTGATTATTCCTACGCATTACAATTGCTCTCTTAGTGATCTGTCGTCAGATTGTCTTCCAGGAATTCGCCTTCGCGCTGGGCCATCCGGGTAACGTAAGTGTTCGCAAATACACCTGACAGGGCGGCTACCATGCCAGCCATGGTCGGTACTGTGGCGCGGGATACACCCCCGGCCATCGATTTGGCATCGCCACCACCTGTGACCGCCATGATGTTAAACACCTCGATCATGCCGGTTACGGTGCCCAACAGTCCCAACAAAGGACACAGGGCGACCATGGTTTTGATAACAGGGAGGTATTGGTTAATCTGGATTCGAGACTGTGAAATCAGCTTTTCCCGAATCTGCCGTGCCCGCCAGGATTTTCGCTCGGAACGGCCTTCCCAGACGGCAATCGCCTTGCCCGCATCCTTCTTCCAGCCTGTCTTGAAGTACCAGACACGTTCAAAAATCAGTGTCCACATGAAAAACAACAGGGCTGCGATCAACCAGAGGACATCCCCGCCCATATCCATAAAGCGGGAGACGGCCTCATACGCACTATCTAACCAGTACATATTAGCTCCTCAGGTTAGCCTCAGTGTGCTCAGCGATAATACCTGTGGTCTGCTCGTTCAGGACATGAATGATGCGCTGGGCGCGTCCATTAACGATGGTGTGCAGCAGAACCGTTGGGATCGCTACCAACAGGCCAAGTACCGTGGTGACCAGCGCGCCGGAAATACCGCCGGCCATCGCCTTGGGATCACCCGCACCAAAGATGGTGATAGCCTGGAAGGTAATAATCATACCGGTTACCGTTCCCAGCAGTCCCATCAGCGGGGCAACAGCTGAAATGATCTTGAGCAGCACCAGCCCGCTCTCAAGCTTTGGAGTTTCCTTGAGAATGCCCTCGGAAAGCTTGAGCTCCAGTGTCTCAGTGTCCATGGCAGGGTTATCCTCATGCACCTTGAGCACACGACCCAGTGGGTTGTTGGTGTTGGCCTTGTCGTTCTTGAGCTGTGAGTTCACTCTCGCACTAACGGTGGTCAGGACGATGAGACGCCAGATCGCCAGAATAAATGCAAAGGCACCCACTGCGGTGATCGCATAACCGACATAGCCACCCTGGTGCCAGCGCTCTTCCAGGTTCGGGCTGTTGATAAGCGCGGCCAGGAAGGAACCACCACTGGGTCCAGTGGGATCAATGCCAAACTTGTGCATGCCATCGGTGGCATTGGCCAAACTCTGCGCCCAGCCAATGTATGGGCCGGAGGGCTGGCGAGCCAATTCTTCCAAAGAGCCCTTTGATGAGACGTATTGCAGGTATTTACCTTCTTCTGACACGACATTGAAGGTACCGACACGCACAACCTTCTGCTGCACCTTGTCGCCATTGGGTTTGGCGACTTCAGCGGTAAAAGAGACCACTTTGCCAGACTCTACCATCTCACGATTCAGTTCATACCAGACCCGCTCGATTTCCTCGATGCTGGGCAGCTTGTCCGAGCCACTCATTTTTGCAATGAGCTCTTCCAGGAATACCTGGCGTCCCGGGTACTGGGAACTGGTCAGGGAAAATTCCATGTTGGTGGACAAGTCACCTGCGGTGGAAGTCAGGTGGCCAAACAACTCGGCCAGGGTTCCCAACTTTTCCTTCAGCTGCTTCTGTTTAGCGGCAACCAGCAGCTCATTCGCCTCGAAAGTATCTTCCAGCTGGGAACTGAGGGCTTCCTGGCGCGTGCGTTCGTCTTCAGCTCTTTTCAGTTCAGCAGCCTGGTTGGCCTTATCCTTGGCAAAACGCTGTTCGCGAGCCCGGTTTTCCTTGGACTCAGAGACCTGGCCACGCTTGACGAAAGACAGCAGCTCATCAAGATTCTTGGCTTCCTGGGCTAATGCCGACCCTGCTGACAGCGTTAATACACCACACAGTGCGAGGGCGGCGGCTTTTACAGATTTAGTGCTCATTACATAGCCTCCGGTGCAGCGACTGGCAGGTTGATCAGATCAATTGAAGCCTCTTTGCGCGCAATGCGCAGGCCTTTCATGATCGCGTTGCGGTACTCGCCCCGATCCAGCGGCACCCAGCTGCGGCTGCTTTGATCCCAGGCACCGGAAATTTCCGTGTCTGTTGTCTGGTACAGGAGGGCAATGCGGCCTACGCGGAAGAAATTCACATCGCGCTCCACGTTGTCGATCTCGACGCTACCTTTGTAGGCATCGATCTTGCGACCGTACTCATTCTCAATTTTGTAGGCTTCCAGAACCTGGCGGAATTTCTCAGCCACGGTGACATCGGACCGGTCCAGGTTGGCACGCAGGAACGCGACACGCTGCTGGCGCTCGTCCATATGGAAGGGGACGTCAAGCTCCACAAACTTCTGCAAGCCATCGATCATGCGTATCACCAACGGTGTCATCTGGCGAGAAATGATCGTTGACTGGTCAATGGCCTCGTCGATTTCCGTGAGGCGAAGCATCTGGTTATCAATCTGCTTCTGCAAGCGCGCGTTATAGACCTTCAGGCCATCAACCTGCTTCACAACCGTTTTGTAGTCGCTCAGCAGATCGCGGGTTTCATCAGCAAGACGGTCTATCTTTACCTGTGATTTGCGCGCGGCGTTATTTTTGGACTTTCCAACCTCGAGGACAGAGTCCAGTGTACTGGCTTGCACCGTCGCTAACGTACCCGCGAGGGTAGCGGTAGACACCAGTACAGCGATCAATACCTTTTTCAATCGATGCGTAGTCATGGGAATTGCGTTTCCTATAAATCCAACAGAGTGATTCAGAGCTTAAAACTAGTATTCACTTATACTTATATAGTGGAAAATTTAGTGTCGGTAAACCGAGGGTACGAATTTAAACCAATTCGGGGTAGCTTTTCAATCAATGTAACAAGGGTTAAGGCACGACCACCCCATATGGGTATTTAGGTTACACATTTATAGGGAGAATCATACGGGGGTAACAATCTGATTTTGAGCCAGATGAGGGACTAGCCACCCGCTCGCTCATACACCACAAAACTGTAATCGTAAGGATTGGGTGCCTCAGCACTATGCCGCTCTCGCGAAACTTCCCTCCACCGTGTCCAGTCTATTTCGGGCAACACCGCATCGCCTTCGACACTGGCGTGCACCTCGGTGAGATAGAGACGATCTGCCCGGGGAATGGACTCGCGGTAGATTTCGGCACCGCCGATAACCAGCAGCTCCTCGACGCCATCAATGAGGGCTATGTCCGACGCCAGCAACAGGGCCTCATCGAGGGAGGGTACCACCTTGACCCCTTCCGCCTGATACACCGGGTTACGTGTTATCACGATATTGGTGCGCCCGGGCAGGGGCTTACCAATAGACTCGAAGGTCTTGCGCCCCATGACGATGGGCTTGCCCATCGTCACACGCTTGAAATACTTGAGATCTTCGGACAGGTGCCAGGGCAGTGCGTTGTTTCTGCCTATGACACCATTTTCCGCCGCAGCAACAATGGCAGCCAGCTGTATCATGCCTGTTAAACCGCCAC
The DNA here is from genome assembly GCA_965363655.1 of uncultured Halieaceae bacterium. Lineage (GTDB taxonomy): Bacteria > Pseudomonadota > Gammaproteobacteria > Pseudomonadales > Halieaceae > Marimicrobium. The sequence goes on from CBDTVJ010000014.1 coordinate 7,054, forward strand.
CGGCGCCGCAATATGGGCATGCGGTTGATAATTCACCAGTTCAAAGTCCTCAAACCGGTAGTCATAAATGCTATCGGGCCTGCGCAACAAATTAAGCTGCGGCAGGGGCCGGGGCTCGCGCGCCAACTGCTCGTGCACCTGCTCGAGGTGATTGCTGTAAATGTGGGAGTCCCCGGTACAGATAATGATTTCCCCGGGCTCCAGGTCGCACTGCTGGGCCAACATCAGCGTCAGCAGGGCGAGACTCGCGGTGTTGTAGGGCAGGCCCAGGAAAGAATCGCTGGAACGGATCAACAACTGGGAGGACAACCTGCCTTGCGCCACGTAGAACTGGTACAGCAGGTGGCAGGGCGGCAGCGCCATGCGTCCGGCCTCGACATTTTCCTGGGGGCTGACCCGCTCATCGGGCAAATACTCCACGTTCCAGCCATGAAAGAGTATGCGACGGCTGTCCGGGTTGTTGCGCAAGCAGTCCACTACATAGTCAATCTGGTTAATACTGCCACCGTCCCTGGTGGGCCAGGCAGTCCACTGGGCACCGTAGATTGGCCCCAGTTCACCCTCTTTCGTGGCCCACTCGTCCCAGATGGACACACCGTTCTCTTTGAGCCATTGCGTGTTGGTAGCGCCACTGAGAAACCAGATCAGCTCATTGGCAATGCTCTTGAAGTGGAGTTTCTTGGTCGTCAGCAGCGGAAAACCGTCAGCGAGGTTATGGCGGTACTGCCGCCCGAATACGGACAGCGTGCCGGTACCGGTGCGATCGCCCTTGGGCGCTCCGTTATCAAGAATATCCTGTAGCAGGTCCAGATATTGCTTCATTTCTTTCCTTTTTTTCCAGATGAGGGCAGCGCCCCGCTGGCGTTTCGGTAGGCCATTGCAATCAGGTAAATCCCCAGGGCCACCATCGGCAGCGACAGCATTTGCCCACGCGTCACCCAGCCCAGCGCCTGAAACCCCAGGTGACCATCGGGTTCGCGGAAAAATTCCGCGATAAATCGCAGGCAACCATAACCGAGGGAGAAAACACCGGCAACCGCCCAGGGAGGCCGCTCCCGGGATGAAAACCACACCATAATGACGAACAACAACATGCCCTCCAGGGCGAACTGGTAGAGCTGCGATGGATGCCGGGCAAGTTGCAGGGGATCCCGCGGGAACACCATGGCCCAGGGCACATCGCTGGGCCGTCCCCACAGTTCCTGCCCGATAAAATTACCCAGGCGTCCCAGCCCCAGGCCAAGCGGCACCAGCGGTGCCACGAAGTCCATCAGGGAGCCAAAGCCAATACCCTGACGCCTGGCGAACAGGAACATGGCAAACAGCACCCCCAGAAAGCCACCATGAAAGGACATTCCACCCTGCCACACCCGCAGCAGCCAGGTGGGATCGTCCGCCAGCTTGTCACCACCGTAGAAGATGGCGTAGCCAAAGCGGCCACCGAGCACAACCCCCAGTGCCGCGTAGAAAATGAGGTCGTCGACCTGCTCCCGACGCACCGGGGACCAGGGCATCCGCGTGCGCCGCACCGCAAACCACCATGCGAATGCCAGGCCGGTAAGGTAGGCCAGGCCGTACCAATGCACTTTCACCGGCCCCAGGGCAATGGCGACCGGATCAATTTGAGGATAAGTCAGCATAAATGTACTTCAGTGTAGGACCAGTGAAAGGATGGATCCTATGCCCACAGCAAGCGAACAGGACACAAAAAACGTATTATCATCCAGCACGTACGGATTCACAATTCTTTCGCTACAGGGACGCGGACTATTTATGTGTTTGTTGATTTTCGCTCATCGGACCTCGCCCCAATACCCGCTGGTGGTGGCCGCCAATCGGGACGAGTTTCACGCCCGCGCCACCGCACCAGCAGACTTCTGGCAGGACCACCCGCAGCTTCTGGCGGGAATTGACCTGGAACAGGGCGGCACGTGGATGGGCGTGACCCGAGACGGACGCTTCGCCGCCGTCACCAATTACCGCGACCCTTCACGCACCGCAGCGGCGCCACGCTCTCGCGGAGAATTGCCACTGCACTATCTCACCGGCCAGCAGGGCCCGCAGGATTTTCTGGCCAGCCTGTCGCCCGTTGCCGCGGAGTATGCCGGTTTCAACCTCCTGGTGGGCGATCGCGACACCCTGTGGTACTACAGCAACAGCAGCGGGGATACCGAAAGTAAACCCCAGTGCCTGCCGCCGGGCGTTTACGCCCTGAGCAATGCCCGCCTCGATACACCCTGGCCCAAAGCGGAATCAGGCAGGGCTAAACTGCAACAACTGCTGGCCGCTGGTCGCCCTTCCCACGAGCAGTTGTTGACAGTGGTTGCCGACAGGCGCCCGGCGAATGCCGATACCTTGCAGCTACAGGGCCTCGACAGCGCCATGGACCAGCTGCTGTCAGCCCAGTTCATTGTCACCGAAGGCTACGGCACCCGTTCCTGCACTACCGCGTGGATAGACGGCAATCAGATGCTGCACTGGCAGGAACAGAGTTTCGACCAGCAAGGCGCCTTGCGCGAAGTACGAACAGAAGAGTTTGAGATTGTGTAGCAGGATTACCCGCGGTTACAGGGACGCCTTTATTCCACCGGGCTGTGGATAAACTTCTCCATACCGTGATCCGAGAGAAACCGTTCGAGACGCTGGTTGACGTCACTGGCGTGATCCATCTCCATGACTTCCAGCAACAGGGCCTTGGCTTCATCCAGCCGCACATTGCGTAGCGCTTTCTTGACCTTGGGCAGGCTGGTCGAGTTCATGGAAAGAACGTCGTAGCCCATGGCTAACAACAGCACCGCCCCCCCCGGATCTCCAGCCAGTTCCCCACAGATACCGAGCGGCACCTCCTCAGCCTTACTCGCCTCGGCCACAGCCACCAGCGCCTGCAGGACCGCCGGGTGCAGGGAATGATACAGATCCGCCACACGTGCATTGTTGCGATCAACGGCCAGCAGATACTGGGTCAGGTCATTACTACCCACGGACAGGAAATCCACCCGCCTGGCCAGGGCCCTGGCCTGGTAGACGGCCGCGGGCACCTCCACCATAACCCCGATGGCCGGTAACTCGCCTTCCACGCCCTCCTGCAACAGCTCGCGATGGCTGCGGTGGATCAAATCCAGGGCTTCCTCAAGCTCGGAGATGTTGCACACCATAGGCAGCATGATACGCAGGTTATTCAGGCCCTCGTTGGCCTTCAGCATCGCCCGGATCTGGGCCAGGAAGATCTCCGGATGATCCAGTGTCACCCGGATACCGCGCCAACCCAGGAACGGGTTTTCCTCTTCAATAGGGAAATACGGCAGCGCCTTGTCCCCGCCGATATCGAGGGTACGCATGGTGACCGGCTTGGGCGCGAAGGCCTCCAACTGGCTGCGGTAGATCTGCCGCTGCTCTTCCTCACTGGGGAAGCGGTCGCGCAACAGAAAGGGCACCTCGGTGCGGTACAGGCCCACCCCCTCCGCACCCTGCTCCAGGGAGCGAGTGACATCTGCCATCAAACCCGTATTTACCCACAGCGGGATACGGTGTCCATCGAGGGTGATACAGGGCTCGTCACGCAGGGATTCGAGATCCCTGTTCAGCGCCTGGTCCTCATCCAGTGCGGCCTGGAATCGCTGTTTAACCTCCGGCAGGGGATTGAGATGCACCGCGCCGTTGTAACCGTCGATGATCAGTTCGCGATCCTGCAACTTGGCGTAGGGCAGGTCGACGGCACCCATAACAGTGGGCACGCCCATCGCCCGCGCCAGGATAGCCACGTGGGAGTTACCTGAACCGCGCACTGAGATCAGGCCCACCAGTTTCTCCCGCGGAATCTCACCGAGGGAGGAAGCGGTTAACTCCTCACCAACGAGAATGGTCTGCTGCGGATAAACCCGCACTTCCGGGTCTGCTTCCTGCAGGTAGGCCAACACCCGCGTACCCAGGTCTTTCACATCCACCGCGCGCTCGCGCAGGTAACTATGCTCCATACGCTCAAAGTGGCGAATGTGTTCAATCATTACCTGGCTCAGGGCGCCCTGAGCCCACTCACCGGCCTTGATCAAGCCGATGACCTCAGCGCCGATAGTGGAATCATCCAGGATACTCAGGTAGACATCAAAGAGCGCGTGATCCTCCGGGCTTAGTTCCGTCCCGAGGTTATCTGCGACCGTCCGTATGTCCTTTTGCACGCACTGCAGGGCCTCCCGAAACGCGCGTACTTCCTTGCGCCGATCCACCGCCTTGCGCTGCGGCACCGCATACATGTCCGCCCCCGGCGAAACCACTACGGCAGTTCCTATAGCGATACCAGGAGCTCCCGGCACACCGGAGATCCTGGCCGGGGCCGCGCCGGTGAGCGCGTGCGCCTCTACCGCTCCGGTAACCTGTGCGTGAGCGATAACCCCAGCCAACTGGGCTGACATGGTAACGAGGAATGCTTCATCGCTTTCATCGAAACGACGACATTCTGCCTGCTGCACAACGAGCACGCCCAGCACGTCCCGCTGGTGAATAATGGGAACACCCAGAAAAGCGTGAAATTTCTCTTCACCGATGCCCTCGAGGAACTGGAAACTGGGGTGGTTTTCAGCATTCTCCAGGTTGACCGGCTCCTCCCTCTCGGCTACGAGGCCCACCAGCCCCTCCCCGGCTGCGAGACTGGCCACGCCAACCTGCTCGGGGTTGAGCCCCTGGGTAGCCCGAAATACAATCCGTCCACTGGTCGCATCGCGCATATACACGCTACAGACCTGCGTTTTCATGGCGTCACGTACCCGCCGCACAATAATCTGCAAGGCCTCATTCAGCCCGCGGGCTGTGTTGACCTCCTGCACAATGTTTCCCAGGATCTCTAGCATAGCGGCTTAAGACTCCTCCTGACGGTCGGTATGGCGACCCAACGGCAGGGCCAGTTCCTTCATGGCACGGCGATACACTTCTCGCTTGAAAGAAATCACCTGGTCCAGCGGATACCAGTAACTCACCCACTGCCAGTGATCAAACTCAGGCTTGGCATTCAGGTCCAACTGCACCGAGGCGTCTTCTTCCAACATGCGCAATAGAAACCACTTCTGCTTTTGCCCGATACATACGGGGTTCTGGCCCTTGCGGACAAACCGCTTGGGCAGGCGATAACGCAGCCAACCCCGGGTCGCGCCCAGGATTTCTACCGAGTGCCTGGACAGGCCCACTTCTTCATGCAACTCACGATACAGCGCCTGCTCCGGGGATTCTCCCTTATCGATGCCGCCCTGCGGGAACTGCCAGGCATCGCGGCCACCGACCCGGCGAGCCCACAACAGCTGTCCCCGGTCATTAGCCAGCATTATCCCCACATTCGGCCGAAAGCCGTCTGAATCGATCACTTGAGCGCGCCACTCATTATCATAACGAGTCATTGTTCCACACTTTGCCAGCCCTGAGAAATTTACTATCCTCAGCACAGCCGCTATATTGGGCGCCGGCTTATGGAGGCGCATGCCGTGACACTGGCAATTTTCGACCTGGACAACACCCTGATTGGCGGCGACAGCGATAACCTGTGGGGCGAATTCGTTTGCGAGCAAGAGCTGGTAGACAGCGCAGACTTCGCCCAGCGCAATGATCAGTTCTATGCCGACTACAAAGCTGGCACCCTGGATATCGACGCCTACCTACGCTTCGCCCTCAGTGCCCTGAAGGGACATTCCACCGCCACACTGGCGGGCTGGCACCAGACCTTTATGGCAAGCAAAATCAGACCAATCTTACTACCCAAAGCGGCCGCTCTGCTGGACGATCACCGCCAGCGCGGCCATGAACTGCTGGTCATCACCGCCACCAACCGCTTCATCACCGAGCCTATAGTGGCGCTGCTGGGCCTGGAACACCTGGTGGCCTGTGAGGGGGAAATCATCGACGGCGTCTATACCGGGGAGCCCAGCGGGGTGCCCTCCTATCACGCGGGTAAGGTCACGCGGCTATACGACTGGCTGGACGGGCGGGACACGACTCTGGAAGGCGCGTGGTTCTACAGTGATTCACACAATGACCTGCCATTGCTGGAGCTGGTGGACAATCCGGTGGCGGTGGATCCGGATGACACGTTGCGTGCTCGTGCGGCTGAGCTTGGGTGGCCGGTTATTTCGTTGCGTTAGTTCTTGGTGGGCTTGGTGCTTCGCTAGCCGGTGCGCAGTGGTGTGTGTTCACATCAGGACACGCAAAAGCGCCATCCATGGCAGCTCGGGTTCAGCCATCCATGGCCTCACACGGTCCTGATGCGAACACACACCACTACACCCCTCTTCAAACACGTAATTCAACACAACGGAGCCATCAACTCCAATTCACGACGATGCTCCAAGTCACTGTCCCTAGAATTTCCAATCAGCTTTACAGGCCTAAATATCATCGCTCAATGGTAGTGACGTGGCAGCGAGATTCCCCGGGCGGGGGCGTGCGAGGCCAGGGATGGCTGAGCCCGAGCTGCCATGGATGGCGCTTTTGCGGTCCCCGCCCGGGGAATCTCGCTGCCACGGCACGACGAAACAAGAATGAATGAGATTTGAACCAGAACTAGAAACTACAACTTCCGAGCAAATACAGCCTTCAAATACTCGGTCTCTGGAATAGCCGGATGAATCGGATGATCAGGCCCCTGGCCTCCCTGCTCCACCACACGCAACTGACACCCCGCGCGCACTGCCGCCTGCTGCATGGCAACTATCAGGTCAGCTCGTGGCAAATGCATGGAACACGAAGCGGATACCAACAGGCCACCGGGAGCCAACAGGCGCAAACCCAGCTCATTGATGCGACGGTAAGCAGCGATGCCTTTCTTCAAATCCCTGCGCCGCTGAATAAACGCCGGAGGATCCAGGATGACCACATCGAACTGGCGCCCCTCAGCCTGCATGTCCGCCATCACTTGTGGAGCCGAGCCACGGCAGGTGCTGACACGATCCTGCAGACCGTTGAGTGTGGCGTTGGCCTGCACACCTTCCAGGGCCTGGGCCGAACTGTCCACACAGCATACCGATTCCGCCCCGAATGCCGCCGCCTGCACCCCCCAGCCGCCAATATAACTGTACACATCCAGCACCGTCTTACCCGGGACCCAGTTAGCCAGGCGAGCCCGGGACATACGATGATCGAAGAACCATCCCGTCTTCTGGCCTTCGAAAACCGGCGCCTGAAAGCGCACCCCGTTTTCCTCCAGGGTCACTTGTGCAGGCACCTCGCCAAAGGCCACCTCGCTCCCTTCCGGCAAGCCCTGCTCGCGGCGACTGCGACTGTCAGCCCGCAGTAAAATACCCGCGGGCTTCACCACTTCGATTAACGCTTGCAGTAGCGGTTCGCGATACCGCTCCAGGCCAGCGTTGTTGAGTTGCACCACCAGGTAATCACCAAAGCGATCAACCACCAGGCCGGGCAGGGTGTCACTATCACCGTAAACCAGACGGTAGTAAGGTTTATCAAATGCCGCCTCGCGCAGGGCGAGTGCTGTCTCCAGCCTGTGACGAAAGAAGGCGACGTTAAGGTCCAACTGCTCAGCCAGGGCATACAACCTGGCGCAGATCAGTGATTGCGGCTCCATATAAGCCGAACCCAGGATATTGCCATTGGCATTCTTTACCACCACCAGGTCACCGGCGGCGAAGTCAGTTAAGGGGCAGCGCTGGCTATCGACTTCATTGGAGTACACCCACAGATGCCCACCGCGCAGGCGGCGGTCGGCACCTTTACGCAGCATAAGGTCAATCATGGGGGCGCGGCGATAAAGTGCAGAGTTTCAGGGTTTACTCGTCATCACACTGCTGCTGATAGTCTGCCGCTGACAGCAGCGCATCCAGTTCAGTGCTATTGCTTGGCTGCAACTTGTAGAACCAGCCATCGTTGTAAGGATCAGAGTTGACCGTTTCCGGCTCATCCTCCAACTGGGGATTGATGGCAATCACTGCACCGCTAATCGGTGCGTATATATCAGAGGCGGCCTTCACCGACTCCACCACTCCCGCTTCATCCGCCGCGGCCAGGGTAATGCCGACCTCAGGCAGCTCCACAAACACCACATCTCCGAGGGCGTCCTGGGCGTGATCTGTGATGCCCACAGTCACGGTGCCGTCCTCTTCCAGCCGGGCCCATTCATGACTGCTGGCGTATTTGAGTTCACTGGGGGTATGGCTCATAAAAAGTCCTCTAAACGTATTGGCTCTGGACGCTTCGCCGGAAGTGGCCAGGGGCGCCACTATCCTGGCGCATCTGAGCGGCTCATTCTAACGGCACATCAGGGAAAAACAATATTGCACGGCGCGGGATGAAAACTGCCAGTCACCCCAGGCCCATGGCGTGGCGCATCAGTTGCTGCTTTACCGGCAACAGTTGATCCACACTGCGCATTCCGGCATTGCGCAGCCAGCGCAGGGGCAGCGCCTCCTGTTCGAACAGGCGTTTGAAGCCATCCATGGCAGTCATCATGAGCAAATTCTCACCTTTGCGCCGGCGCTGGTAACGCCGCAGTAATTCCAGCTCGCCGGGATGGGCACCGCGATCACGGCCTGCTGCCAACTCCTGTGCCAGTACCGAAACATCCTGCAGACCGAGGTTAATACCCTGCCCCGCAAGGGGGTGAATGGTGTGGGCGGCGTCCGCCACCAGCGCGACACCCGCTTGCACATAGTCGACCGCGTGACGCTGGCGCAGGGGAAAGGCAAAACGCCTGGAACAACCCAATACCGTACCGAGGCATGCCTCACTCGCACGCTCCAGTTCCCCACAGAAGGCCGCGTCATCCATGGCCAACAAGTCATCCACCCGGTGTTCCTGCAGTGACCAGACGATGGAGCAATAGTGATGCTCCTGATCCCCCGGCAGGGGTAGTAGCGCCAGTGGCCCACTGGGCAGAAAGCGCTGCCATGCAGTCAGGGCATGACTATGCTCCACCTCTATGGTCGCCACGATGGCGCGGTGTCCGTAGTCCCATTCGCGTGTGGCAAATGCCATCATCTCGCGCACCCGGGACTGGGCGCCATCTGCCGCAACCAGCAAATCTGCCTCGATGCTCTCGCCGCCGTCCAGTTCCATCGACAGGCGGGAGGAATCCAGGCGCGTACAGGCATGCAGCGATGCAGGGCTTAGAACTTTTATATCAGGCGCCGCGACGACTTTCTCCAGCAAGGCACTGACGATGGAGCGGTTTTCCACGATATAGCCCAGCGCCGGGGCATTGACATCGGCGCCGTCGAATTCGATTTTTCCGGTGCCTTGTGCATCCCACACTGTCATATGTTGATAGGCGCAATAACGGTAAGCCGCAATGCCCTCCCACACACCCAACTGTTCAAATAAAGCGCGAGAGCGCGGTGTCAGGGCGCTGACCCGGGGATCGAAATGATGCAAGTCACACGCCGCAGGCAAATCCGGCGTGCTCAGGGGCCGGGCCTCTACCAGGGCAATCGAGCGTCCCGTGCCACTGAGGGCAACCGCCAGGGCACTCCCGGCAATGCCAGCACCAATAATGGCGATGTCGAAGGCCTGTGCCTCAGCCATTTACCTGTACTCCCATATCCGCTACTCCAGTGGCGTAACGCACAAACTCGTTTTTAAGCCCCGGCATAATATCCAGCCCGGCCAGCGCCAGATCACGACCCAAACCCAACAGGGGGTCCGCCTGCATGAACAGGGCAGGCACGCGATCACTGAAATTGATGGTTCTTTCCTGGTCAGCGCGCTGCCGCTGCTCATAGCGCTGCAACGTGGCCAGGTCTCCCGCGGGCAGGCCGGCGGCAAGCCCCTCAGCCAACACGCGGCCCAATTCCGCCACATCACGCAGGGCCAGGTTATACCCCTGCCCCGCCACCGGATGCAGTGCGTGTGCAGCATTGCCCATCACCACCACCGCCTGGCGCACCTGTTCGCTGGACTGCACCAGGGAGAGAGGGTAACTATGCCGCTCGCCCACCTGCTGCAACCTGCCCAACCTGTAACCAAAGCGCTCCTGCAACGAGGCCAGGAAATCTTCCTCGGCACAGGCCTGCAGATGGTCAGCGCGATCGGGCGGCAAGGTCCAGACCAGGGCACTGCGGTTTTCCCCACCGGGCGCTGCCAGCAAGGGCAACAGGGCCAGCGGCCCCTCGTCGGTAAAGCGTTCATAGGCACAACCCCGGTGCGGTTGCGCCGAGGCGACATTGGCCACCAGCGCATTCTGCCGATAGGGCTTGTCCTCCACGGCAACGCCCAGTTGCTCGCGCAGACCGGAGCTGGCACCGTCGGCAACCAGCAGCAGCGCAGCATCTATCCGGTCCGCAATATCCCCTTCCAGTTGCAAGCTGATGCCTTCCCCGGCGGGACTGGCAGCCACTACCTTCGCGGGACTGCACACCTCTACACGACCCTGGCGATAGAGCGCCTGGATCAAGGCACTGCCCAACCAGGCGTTTTCCACGACATAGCCCAAAGCCGGCCAGCCGTGATTTGCGGCTTGCAACAAGGTGCTACCGAAACGACCGCGACTGGAAACATGGATACTTTGTATAGGACAAAGCCATCGCTGCAGGTCATCCCATACCTGCATGTTTTCGTAGATCAGGCGAGAGCTGTAGCTGAGCGCGGTGGAGCGGGCATCGAAAGCGGGGTGATAGTCCGGCGCCCTATCCGCCACAACCTCAGGGAACGGGAAACCTTCCACCAGCAGGATCGTTGTTTCGACCGGCAGTATGGCACCCAGTTGCAGGGCCAGGCTTACCCCGACCATGCCGCCACCAGCGATCACTATGTCTCGCGATTCAGTCATAGCTCAGGCGCCCATCAGCGCTTCTATCTCCTCTACAGTCTTTGGTGCACCAGAGCTTATGACATCACAGCCACTCTCGGTCACTACCACATCATCCTCAATCCGGATCCCTATGCCGCGCCATTTCTTCGCTACCTTGGCGTTATCGGCAGCGATATACAGACCGGGCTCCACAGTCATGACCATGCCAGGTTCCAGCAGCCGCCATTCCTCTGCCACCTTGTAGTCGCCCACATCATGTACATCCAGGCCAAGCCAATGACCGACACGATGCATATAAAAGGTGCGGTAGGCCTGTCGCTTGAGCAGGTTCGCGAGACTGCCCTTGAGCAGCCCCAGCTCCAGCAGGCCCTGGGTCATGACACGCACACTGGCATCGTGGGGCTGGTTCCAGTGATTACCGGGCTTGATGGCCGCAATGGCGGCCAGTTGCGCCTTTAACACCAGTTCATACAAGGCCCGCTGCTCACGGTTGAAACGGCCATTCACCGGAAAGGTACGGGTCACATCCGACGCGTAATACTCCAGCTCACAACCCGCATCGATCAACACCAGGTCGCCGTCGCGCAGTTTGGCGCTGTTCTCCACGTAATGCATAACACAGGCGTTAACCCCGCCGCCTACAATGCTGGGGTAGGCGGCATGCCGGGCGCCGGACGTGGCGAACTCGTGTTGCAGTTCCGCTTCCAACTGGTACTCATACCTGCCCGCACTACAGGCTTTCATCGCGCGCCGGTGAGCGCGGGTCGTAATGTCCCCCGCCCGGCGCAGCAGCCGTATTTCCGCAGCGCTTTTATACAGGCGCAATTCGTGCAGCATATGGTCCAGGTCGGTAAATTCCCCGGGAGGGACAGCACCGGAAGACTCCTTCTCTCGTATACTGTTCACCCAGCCCATAATCTGGCGATCAAATTCAGCACTGCGACCCATGGAGTAGTAAACACGCTCCCGGCCCTCCAGCAGACCCGGCAGGATATCGTCGATATCACTAATGGGAAACGCGTCATCCGCGTTGTGTTTCTCGCATACCCCCTCTGGTCCTGCCCGATGACCGGTCCACATTTCCATTTTCGGATCACGCTCGCGACAGAAAACCACGAACTGCCCATGGCGCCGGCCGGGCAATAGCACCAGTACTGCCTCCGGCTCGGTAAACCCGGACAGGTAGTAGAAATCACTGTCCTGGCGAAATGGGTATTCGGTATCGCGGCTACGCACCTGCTCCCTGGCCGAGGGAATAATCGCGATGCTATGCGGATCCATGAGGGCCATAAGGTTTTTGCGCCGCCGTGCAAATTCAGTCTTGCTTATACTCATGGTCTTACTCGTGCGTACCTCACTGGCGTTTTTCAGTTGCCGGGAGATTAGCACAGCTAGTGTAGTGGCCGCTTGGGTTCTGTTGCTGAACCCTGGTCCGAAGATTGGGAGAGGTTTTCCATATAAACATTGAGGACGGCAAAGCGCAGGTACTCCACCAGCTCCATATAGCTTTCCTCCAGGTCTTCTTCGCTCTCATCATCGTCCACCGCGGCCTCGGCGATTGCGGCAATGTCGCGGAGAACTTCGCCACTGTCTTCTGACAGGGCACTGGCAGAGCTCTGGTCACCAACGCTGAGCTGGGCAAAGCCCGCCAGAAAGCCCTTACACCAGTCGGCCATGGCTGCAGTCCGTTCGGCGAGCTCTGCGTCATCATCCGGTAGCAGGGGATGGAAGGTGAACTCATCATCCTGCAAGGCGGCGGCTG
>CBDTVJ010000015.1:0-19441 GCA_965363655.1 uncultured Halieaceae bacterium
TGGGCCGCCAGCACCGCCTTGAAACAGTGGCTGGAGCCAAAAAACATGCTGTTGCGCTGGTCAACGACTACCAGCACCGGCCGTTCCCGTTCCTCCCGAAAGAGCTTGGTATGGGCGGTGCCAGTCCTGGCGGTGACGCGCCAGTCGATGGTGCGGATATCGTCTCCGGGCTGATAGCTGCGTACTTCCTCGAAATCGATACCGCGCCCCCTGAAATTGGATTTGTTGGGGCCGGCCAGCGTGCTCAGCGCTCGATTCCTGCGGGCGAGTTTGAGTTGCCGCGCTGGAAAGCGCAGGGCGATCAGCTCGTTCAGGTCCGCATAGGCGCCGCGAGCGGGCAGGGTGACATCGGCCAGGTGCACAGTCGTTTTAGCCCACAGGTACTTTGGAGAGTAGTTCCTGGATAACAGTGTCCGGCGTAATGCCGTTGGCCTCGGCCTCGAAACTGAGCAGCAAGCGGTGGCGCAGCACGTCGGCAACTACCGCCTGGACATCGTCGGGGCTGACAAAATCGCGACCTGCCAGCCAGGCGTGGGCACGGGAACAGCGATCCAGTGCGATGGTCGCCCTCGGGCTGCCGCCGTATTCTATCCAGCTGGCCAGCTGTTCACAGTACAGTGACGGGGTGCGGGTCGCTATTACCAGTTGCACCATGTATTGCTCCACCGCCTCGGACATATGCAGGGCCAGTGTTTCCCGGCGGGCCGAGAAAACGGCCTCCTGCGACAGTTGGCTGGGCGACGTGACCAATCCGCTGCTGGCTTCGGCACGGGTCAGCTTGAGAATTTCAGTTTCCGCGGCAGCGTCCGGGTAGTCCACGGTCACATGCAGCAGGAATCGATCCAGTTGCGCCTCCGGAAGGGGGTAGGTCCCCTCCTGTTCAATGGGGTTTTGGGTAGCCATCACCAGGAACAGGCCAGGCAGCTCGTAGGTTTGGCTGCCCACGCTCACCTGGCGCTCCGCCATGGCCTCAAGCAGTGCCGATTGGACCTTGGCCGGTGCGCGGTTGACCTCGTCAGCCAGCACCAGGTTGTGAAAGATGGGGCCTTTCTGGAAGTGAAAACTCGCTTCCTGCGGGCGATAAATCTCGGTTCCGGTGACGTCGCCGGGCAACAGGTCAGGGGTGAACTGGATGCGGTGAAAGCTACCTTCCAGTCCATCCGCCAGGGTCTTGATGGCACGGGTTTTAGCCAGTCCCGGCGCCCCTTCAACCAGCAGGTGTCCATCCGCCAGCAGGGCGATGATCAATCGTTGTACCAAATGAGCCTGGCCAACGATTTGCCCGCTGAGCCACTGTTCCAGATCCCGTATTTCTGCGTTTGCCACACTGTCTCCTGTGAGTTTTTTCGCCTGTTGTCCTGTATGTGCACCACACCGGCTGATCGCGGCCAGGCGTTTGGAAGCAGGGCATTGTAGCGAAACTTTCGGTCCCGTCCAGTCCATCGGTTTCGCTGTAGCCGGCTACACGGCTGTCACTGACTTGGCCACACGGCTATTTATGACTTGGCTACACGACTGTTTGTGACTTGGCTACATGGCTGTCTATGACTTTCCGGGCGCACAATAGTTCCAGCGGTACGCCTACTTGTGCAGGATAAGCTACACTAGCGAAGACAGAGAGTAGCGGATGTCCCCTCAATATCAGGAGAGATAGCAAGGTATGGTTTCAGACGCGATAAAAGACAGCTTGTTGGCTGAACTGGCCGGGCGGATTGACAGCCACGCCGTTGCAGGCGATCGGGAGTCCCTGCACACGCTTTCTGCAGCCCTGTATAAACGCTTCCCCCCTGAAGATATGCGCGGGCGCAGTGTGGAAAATCTCTACGGCTGTCTCTATGGCCTACTGCATTATATTCACAGTTGGCCCGAAGAGGGGCCCAAGGTACGACTATTCAACCCTGATATGCAGAGCCACGGCTGGGAGAGTAACTACACCACACTGGTGATCCTGTGCCAGGGCATCCCATTTTCCACCGATTCAGTGCGCGGTGAATTAAATCGCCGCAACCTGCGCATACAGACCATCGCCAGTTGTAACCTGGCGGCGCGCCGCGACGATCAGGGCGAATTGCTGGAAGTGGTAATGGCAGCGGAACAGGATGAACAGTTCTCCGCTCCGGCCGAGGCATTGCTGTTTTTCGAGATAGGGCGGAGTACCAATGCGCAGGAGCTGGATGAGCTACGCGCCACCCTGCTGGATATCCTCGCAGAAGTAGCGGTGGTGGTGCAGGACTTTCCATCAATGTGCGGGCGCCTGCAAGATGTGGCGAGTGCGATCACCACGAGCGAATGCGTCAAGCGAGAATTCCGCGACGAGGCGGTTGCTTATTTGGGGTGGTTGGAGCGCGACCATATGACGCTGCTGGGCTATGAGTACCTTACAGTCAGTCCAACAGGTGCGATTACGGTGCAAGAGGGTAGCAGCCTGGGTACCTTGCGCCAGCGTTCAAGCAGGGGCGTACTGGACCTGCAAGCTGATTTGGAAAGGTTGTCCCGTGAGCAATTTCACCAGAAACAGCTCAGTTTTTCCAAGTCCAGGCATCGCTCACGGGTACACCGGGTCGCCTATCCCGACTATGTCGAAATACGTGAATTCAGTGACACTGGGGAGCTCGTTGGCCAGCACAGATTCCTTGGCCTCTACACCTCTTCGGTTTATACCATGGACCCACGGCTTATCCCGATTCTGCGACGCAAAGTGGCTGGCATCCTGGAGCTGTCAGACCTGGATTGGTCAGAGCACGAGCGCAGGGAACTGGTGCGGGTGCTGGAAGTGTTTCCACGGGATGAGTTGTTTCAGTCCAGCATCGATGAACTTTGCGCAACGGTGAACTCGGTTAATGGCATCCAGGAACGCAGGCAAACACGGCTGTTTATCCGCAAGGATGTGCATGGGAAATTCGTCAATTGTATCGTCTATATACCGCGGGATAACTACAATACTGAACAACGGGGTCGCATCGAAGCAATACTGAGTGACGCCTTTCAGTCCCAGGATCTCGAATTTACGGCCTACTATTCAGAATCTATCCTGGTGCGTTGCCATTTCGTGCTGCGGGTAGATCCCGCTGTACCCTTGCAGTTCAATACCGATGAAATTGAAGGCCAGATCGTAGAAGCCATGCTCGCCTGGCAGGATAGGCTGCGTTTGCGCCTGGCAGACGAGTTTGGGGAGGAAGTAGGCGAGCAGTACTTTCAGAAAATGGGTGCGGGGTATCCGCCGGGGTACCGGGATGATTTTGATCCGCGCGTGGCAGTGGTGGACCAGAAGAAGTTCCAGCTACTGCAAACCAGTGATGACCTGGCGATAAATCTGTATCGCATGTTGGAGGAGGACGATAATGTCCTGCGGCTACGCCTGTATCACCGGGATAAGAGTCTGCCACTGTCTGATGTGCTGCCTATCCTGGAGAACCTGGGCTTGCGTGTATTGACAGAACGCCCCTATGCAATTCACGCCTGCGATGAGCAGGTCTACTGGGTGCAGGAATTCACTCTGGTCTATGCCCTGTCACACGATATTGTCGTTAAGGATGTGAAGGCCGAATTTGAAGATGCCTTTGCCCGTATCTGGTTCGGTGAAGCGGAAAACGATTGCTTCAATCGATTGCTGTTGGGCACTCGCCTGAATTGGCGGGAGATTGCCCTGTTACGCGCCTATGCCCGCTACCTGCGCCAGTTGCACTTCCCTTACAGTGTTGAATATATTGCCGAGACCCTGGCTAACCAGTTGCATATCACCTCCGCGATTGTCGAGCTGTTTACCACGCGCTTCTCACCGTCCCTGAATGGCGACGAGGGATTGCGCGAGCAGCGCGAGATGGCCTTGGAGCAAAAAATCCTGGACTCTCTCGAGCAGGTCTTGAATCTCGGGCAGGATCGCATCATTCGGCAGTTTGCCCGCGTGGTGAAAGCAACAGTACGCACTAATTTTTTCCAGGAAACCGAAGATGGCACGCTGAAATCCTATTTTTCCTTCAAATTGCGCCCGGCGGAGATTCCCGATGTGCCCCGGCCAGTACCCCTGTTTGAAATCTTTGTTTATTCGCCGCGGGTCGAGGGTGTTCACCTGCGTGGTGGCAAAGTGGCGCGTGGGGGCCTGCGCTGGTCTGACCGGCAGGAGGACTTTCGTACCGAGGTGCTTGGTCTGGTGAAGGCGCAGCAGGTCAAGAATGCGGTGATTGTGCCAGTGGGGGCCAAAGGCGGCTTTGTCGCCCGCCAACTGCGCCCTGAAATGTCGCGCGCCGAGGTCCAGGAGGAAGGTATTGCCTGCTACCAGCTCTTTATTCGTGCGCTGCTTGATATAACCGACAACAGAAATGGCGGGGGTGTGGTGAGGCCACCGCAGGTGGTAGCCAAGGATGAGGATGACCCCTATCTGGTGGTGGCCGCAGACAAGGGTACGGCATCGTTTTCTGATATTGCCAACGCCATCTCCGCGCAGTATGACTTCTGGTTGGGTGACGCCTTTGCCTCGGGTGGCAGCGTGGGCTATGACCACAAGAAAATGGGCATTACCGCGCGAGGTGCCTGGGTCTCCGTACAGCGCCATTTTCGCGAGATGGATATCGATATCCAGAACACGGAGTTCACGGTGGTGGGTATTGGTGACATGGCCGGTGACGTGTTCGGTAACGGCATGCTGTTGTCACGGCATATTCGACTGGTGGCAGCGTTCAATCACCAGCATATTTTTATGGACCCCAACCCTGATGCCGCCGCAAGTTTCGAGGAACGTGACAGGCTATTCCATCTGCCACGCTCTGGCTGGGCAGATTACGAAGAAACGCTGATTTCTGCCGGCGGTGGTGTATTTGAGCGCTCGGCAAAGTCCATAGCGCTTACGACTGAGATCAAGAGTCTCTTGGACATCGATCAGGACAGTATTACACCGGCGGAATTGATCTCGTACCTGTTGCGGGCGCCTGTCGACCTGCTGTGGAATGGTGGTATCGGTACTTATGTGAAATCCACCGGGGAATCCGACACTGCCGTTGGTGACAAGTCCAATGATGCCCTGCGCATCGACGCCACGGAACTTCGTTGTCGAGTGGTTGGGGAGGGTGGCAACCTGGGCATGACGCAGTTGGCCCGGGTTGAATATTGTTTGAATGGCGGCCGCTCGAACACTGACTTTATCGATAACGTGGGCGGCGTTGATTGTTCGGATCATGAAGTTAACATCAAGATACTGTTGAACGCCGTGGTTGCACGGGGCGATCTTACCCTCAAACATCGTGATGCCCTGCTGGAGGAGATGACCGACAGTGTCGCCACACTGGTGCTCAAGAATAACTACCGCCAGGTTCAGGCGATCAGCCTGGTGGAATACCAGGCGGAAGAACGTGCCGGCGAATACCAGCGCTTTATCCGCGCCTTTGAGGAAGCCGGACGCCTGGATCGCGCGCTGGAGTTTATACCCACCGATGAGGAGTTACAGGAGCGCCGCGCCCAGGGTGCTGCGCTCACCAGGCCTGAATTGTCGGTGTTGGTTTCCTATAGCAAGGCCGCCCTCAAGGAGCAGTTGATTGACTCGGACCTGGAGTTGGATCCCTATTTGTCGAATGTGGCCAAAAGCGCTTTTCCACAACGCCTGGTAGACCTGTATCCAGATGATATCCAGCAGCATCGTCTGCATAAAGAAATTGTGGCGACCCAGGTCGCCAACGACATAATCAACCGCATGGGTTTGAATTTCGCCTTGCGCCAGGTTAAGGCTACAGGGGCGTCTGTGGCCGATGTCGCCAGGGCCTATGCCGCTGTGTTGGAAATCTATCAGTTGCCGGGGTTGTGGGATGAACTGGAGGCACTCGACAACACCGTGTCTGCGGGTGTGCAGATGGAAATGATGTTGAACCTGATTCGCCTGGTGAAACGCGCCACCCGCTGGTTGTTGCGCAACCGACGTGGGGAACTGGTCATTAGCGAGGTCGTTGACCAGTTTAGTGACGGTCTGGAGCAGTTGCGCGAGGCCTATCCAGCGTCTCTGCGTGGCAGGGCCGCTGATCAGTATCAGGTTATGCACGAGCATTACATCGAAGCGGGCGTCTCTTCCAACCTGGCCGGGATGGTGGCGGGAACCCACCATGGCTATACCGCCCTGGGCATAATTGAGGCGGCAACAACAGCACAGATGCCCTTGATGGAGGTGGCGAATCTGTACTTCTTTATCGGCGAACGTCTTCAGTTGGATTGGTTCAGCGGCCAAATCCTCGCAGCAAAGGTCAATAATGAGTGGGAGGCCCTGGCGCGGGATACTTATTTGGAGGATCTTGAATGGCAGCAGCGAATCCTGGCCATCGGGGCACTGCGACATATGTCTGAGGATCGCAACGTGTTGAGCTGCCTTGAGAGTTGGGAGGCACAAGAGTCCCTGTTGCTGGAGCGCTGGCAGACAATGCTATCAGAATTGCATGCGGCGCAGGCGCCGGACTTCGCCATGTTGGCGGTGGCCAACAGAGAGCTGCAGGACCTTGCGCAAAGCAGTACGCGCGAAGCCGCGAAGTCGAGCGCCTGAGCGCCAGGGTAATTGTCTCACTAATTTTTACATTTCCAATTGGGCGAGGTAGCAAACTTTGCCTATACTGCTATCACATTCTCACAATGAAGAAGGAGTTCTGTAATGGATATAGTGCAAATGGGCGTTGATCTGTTGTCAAAGCAGTTGGGTTCGCAAACTGATGCCAACTCATTGAGCAACGCATTGAGTGGTCTGCTGGGCGACGGCCAGGGAAATATCGACCTGGCGGGGCTGGCAGGCAAAATGGCCTCCAGCGGGGAGCTGGGCAATATACTCAACTCCTGGTTGGGAGATGGGGCAAATTCCGCAATTACTGCAGAGAGCCTGACAAATCTGCTGGGCGACAGCAAGATATCTGAATTTGCCAGCCAGGTAGGCACTGATTCCCAATCCGCGGCCAGCGGACTGGCTGATGTTCTGCCGCAACTCATGGATAAGTCCAGCAGTGGCGGTAGCCTGCTTGATTCTGTAGGTGGTCTGGACGGCTTGTTGGGAGCCGCCAGTTCATTCCTGAAGTAACGCAGTCGCTGCGGGTGCGTTAGCCACCCGCTGCCTCGCTCCCGGCGGCCTCGGACGGCGCCGGGTATTGGCTGTCCTCAAAAGCCCCTGTCCTTAGAAAATAGATTGTTTCCCTGATAACCGTTTCGTCGTCCATGATGAATGGATGTGAGGCATTGACTATCACGAAATCTGCCATACCTTCTACCTGGGTACTTGCTACTGATACCTTGCCGTCGTCCGGATTGGGCAACAGTTGCGATAACAGGGGGTTGAAGGTTTTGTTGCCAGCTATTACCCCCAGGGAAAAATTGACGGGGCCCAGTTGGGAGGGAACGCTGTCGGCATCGGTTCCAAGTTGCATTCCAGCTGGACCGTTCAACAGGTAATATCCCGGGGCCTGGGCTAAAGCGTCGACCACTTCACTGCCCTGGTTTGGTGGGGCAATCATCACTACGTGACCCAGTTTTTCAATAGTATTGCTTTGCAGGTAATAACGGATAAGTATGCCGCCCATTGAATGGGTGACAAAGTGGATCTTGCCCTGATCACTGCTTTCGCAGCGCTCCAGGCCTTCACCTATGGCGATGGGAGCCAGCTCTTCAATGGCTTTTTCACGCGATGGATAATCCACGTTGGCCACCACAAAACCGCTGGCGCCCAGCCTGTTTTCCAGCGTTTCCATTGCGCTGGCGGTACGGGCCAGTCCGTGCAATAACACCACGCAGTCTGCGAACGCACAGCAGGGAATCATGCAGCATAGTGACAGGAATAAAACTTTGATCCGCTGCAAGTTGGGCATTTGCCAATTCCTATATTTGTGAAACCACAGCCCAGCTCTGGGTCAGGGACGCGCCATAGTCAGCTCCATCGCCGACGAAATCAGCAGTACTTAGAAAACTGATATTGACGTGATCCCCGGTGCTGGACACCGTGTGGAACAGGCCCATGTTAGGCGCGAGTGGGCCGAATCCCAGGTAGTCGATAAGTTTAGCTCCGGCCAGGTAAGCATCGCTGGCCAGGCCGGGGACATTGGTAACTACCGTGTTCACAGTCTGGGGGAGTTTCTCGATACGCCCTGAACTGACCAGCCACTGTCCCAGCCATAGAATGATTGCGGGATGGATTTCATCCACCAGTTTCAGCATGGCGTGCGAGTCACCTTTCCTGCTTTGCTCTTTCTTGGTAGATGAGTCCGTGTGGATAGCCCGCAGGCGCTCTTTGGAATCGTCAATATTGGTATGTAGGCAGATTTTCGCCACCGATACATGATTGCCAATGCTGCCGTCCTTGCCTTCCCGGCGGACATCGATCGGCATCAGTGTCTGTAAGCTCGGCTCGGGTAGTTCACCAGACTCGAGGAGGTACTGGCGCAGGGCTCCGGCGACTACACACAGCGCGATATCGTTGATCGAGCAGTGGTGTTTCTTTTTCAGTCGCTCAAGTTGCTGCATTTCCAGCCTTACATGACCGCTGACCCGGTCCGCCGCTACCGGGTGATTAAAACGCACCTGCGGCACAGGGGCTGCTTTACTGGCACTGGCGGAAGTGTCCTTGTCGTCCTTGTGCAGCAGTTGCGGTAGTAGCTGCAGTACGGTACCGGCCAGGTCGACGGGTCGTTCGATAGTGTGCCACCAGGCCCTGCCATACTTTTGCCACCAGCTGGGCGCCTGAAAATTTTTATCCAAGGGCTTTTCAGCGGGCATTGAGTCTGCGATTGCCGGTGCATCGATCGCGGGATCGAGGCTGTTAAAGCTGGTGATAAGCCGCAGGGCGCTTTTTCCGTCCATCACTGAGTGATGAATTTTTACAAAGAGTGCTGTGCTTCCCCGTGGAATTCCCTCAAGTTTGTCCAGTCCCTCCACCAGCATGATCTGCCATAATGGCTTGCTCTTATCGAGGGGTTGGGCGTGAAACTGGCCGAACAAGCGATGCAGAGCGCCCCAGTCATTGCTGGATGGCAGGGCGACCCGTGAAAGATGATAGGTGAGGCTGAAGTTGTCATCTTCCACCCAGTAAGCCTTGTCCATATCCAGCAACAACGCATCAACCCGGCAGCGCAGGATAGGAAAGTGCTCATCGACAATACGGTCAAAGCGTTGACTGAAGGTATTGAACAGGCGATTGGCCCCGCGTTTTCCTCCTGTCTGGTAAATCATCACTGCGGACATGTGCATGGGGATACCGGGTAGATCCCCTTCGATCATCAAGTTGTCGATTCCACCGAGTTGTTGCATTCGCCAGGTTGTCCTGTCGGCTTGTCTTCAGCGCCTGACTAAAGCGGCCGCTGCAGAGGGTATGTTGGCTGTTTACTATAGCTGTTCGCGGCGAATGCGCATTGATCCAGTCGATGCTTTGGTAATGCGATTGCCAGGGTTGTTGAAAAGGCACAGACCGGACAGTGGCTGGGAGGATTTTACGATTTCGCCTTGTGATAATTGCCCAGCAGCCGGGTATCGACAGACAGCTATCTGGCTGTTCGTCCCGGCGGCTAAAGGCGTAACAACATAAACTGTCTGCGGTCCGGCATGGCGACCGCCTACCTGAGCCCCATGGGAGCCCGCGTTTAAATTAGACTGGCCCCTCTATGGGGGGGCCAGGATTTTATAGCCCGGTCAGAGCGCTCGCAGCTTATGAACGCCCGAAACACCTGTGAGGCCGTCCCACTGGTCACTGCGGCCTTCGCGCCAGCCCAGTACCCAATTCTGCCGGTGCTCTTCTTCCACATGCGGACAATAGTCAATGCTACGGCCTGAGAGCCCCACCTGGTAACCTCGGTCAAATGCTCTGGAATTCATATCGCGCTTCTGTCTTCTCATAGAGTGTGCCTCCGTGGCAGACTGGTGGCCTGGAAAGCGCTGCGAAGATCACCGCGCACGCTGTCCGACGGTTCTGTTAACTGGTATTGTGCCCCGCGTATAGGCCTCAAAGTTCAAGGCAATACAGCAAAAAGGTGCCTTGGGGCGCACCTCAATAAAACCAGAGCACGGCCCTCAAGTCGAACAATTTTTTGATCTGAAGAACGAGCTTTATATAACTTAAGTGTGAAGTATTCACACTTTCTGGAATTGGCAGTTAGACCTTTACTGCGCAGCACCGGAAAACCAGGACACAACAGGGAATACCTATGAGTGATTTACCCAGCTGCCCCGCATGTGGCTCCGAGTTTACCTACGAGGACAGGAACCTTTTAGTCTGCCCTGAATGCGCGCATGAATGGTCGCAGGAGGCGGCTGCCGAGGCAGAGGATGCTGCTCGAGTGATCAAGGATGCAAACGGTAATACCCTGCAGGATGGCGACACAGTGACAGTCATCAAGGATTTGAAGGTCAAGGGTTCCTCCTCGGTGGTCAAGGTGGGTACCAAGGTCAAGAATATCCGGCTGGTGGATGGCGATCATGATATCGATTGCAAAATCGATGGCATCGGCGCCATGAAGCTGAAGTCACAGTTTGTGAAGAAGGTTTAGCTGCTCCAGCCAATCGCGTAGCAGGAGGAGTGCAGCCGCTGCGGCTTAATCCTGCCAGATTACTTTTTCCCCCGACGCATACCAGTCATCCAGATAGTCACTGTATGCCGCTTCCACCACATTGCGTTTTATCTTCAGCGTAGGCGTCAGGAAGTCATTGGCGATATCCCACTCATCCCTGACCACTGCCAGGAACTGTACCCGCTCGTATTCCTCCACCTGCTCATTCACTTTCGCCAGCAGTGCTTCGAGTGCGGGTGTGATTTCTTCACGAAAAGCCTGGTCATCAACTCTTCGGCGCATGTCCTCCGCCAGTTGCACTGTTGCATAACAGGCTGGACGCCCCGGACCTGATACGCAGGACAGTTCGAGGTGGCTATCGGAGTTCAACAGGTTTTCAATGGGGACCGGAGCGACGTACTTGCCCTTGCTGGTCTTGAATATTTCCTTGAGCCGACCGGTAATTTTCAGCAGGCCTTCGGGGGAGTATTCCCCGCAGTCCCCGGTACGGAAAAAACCGTCCTCGGTGTAACACTCGGCCGTCATCTCCGGGGCTTTGTAATAACCCATCATATCGCCCGGGGATTTGATCTGAATTTCGCCGTCATCGCTGATTCGCGTCTGGACATCGCCGCAGGGTACGCCAACATAGCCTGCCTTGCGCAGCGCGGGTGTCGACATATGTGAATAGGCAAAGTCCTCACTCATGCCATAGCCTTCGAGTATGTGTATACCCAGGGTGTCGTACCACTGGATGAGTTCTTCCGGAATCGGCGCGGAACCGCTGCCTGCCAGGCGCACATGTTGCAGCCCCAGGCCCTCCAGCACTTTCTTGCGCACCATACCGCCGACCAGCGGTATTTTTAGCAGGCGCGCGAGCTTCTTTTCAGGAAACTTCTTAAATACACCCAGCTGGAACTTGAGCCACAGGCGCGGTACTGAAATGAACAGTGTTGGTCGCGCGCGACGCAGGTCTGCGACAAATGTGTCCAGCTTGTCCGCGAAGAAAATGTGCGAGCCGCTGTAAAAAGACGCAAAAGCGACCGTGCACCTCTCCATGACATGGGCGAGGGGCAGGTAAGACAAAATCCGGTCTTCTGCCGTGATCCCCATTTCCCGGGTAAGATACCGCGCTGGCTGGGAGGCGGATGCAAAGGTATGCATGACGCCCTTGGGTTGCCCGGTGCTACCGGAGGTGTAACACATCAGGGCCAGTTGGTCTGCGGGGGGAGAGGGGTTGTCCGCGATGGGCTCGTACTGTGTGACGATATCGTCCCATTGGGGGAAGTCATTAGGCGGCGCCAGCGGTAAGGCGATTTTTGGCAGTTCAGCCGACACACCGCCCTGCATATCTTCCCAGTCATCCAGTTTACCGACGAACAGCAACCTGGCTTCAGAGTGTTCCAGGATATAGGCAATAGTAGCGGCATTGAGTGTGGGGTAGAGCGCTATGGTGGCGTGCCCGGCCATCCAGATGGCCAGGTCACATATAATGAAATGGGCGCAATTTTTCGAGATCAATCCAATGTGGCTGTTGGCAGGGAGGTCAAGGGAGCGCAGGTGTGCTGCCATGCGGCGCGCCTGGTCCATAGTTTCAGCCCAGGTATAGTCTATGACGCTGCCATCGCCCAGTGGCTGGGTCATATACACCCGGTCGGGATATTCGCGCTCCCATTCGTAAGCGGCGTCCAGTAGTAGTTTTTCAGAAGTATCAAGCATGCGGTAACCAATTTGGATTCGGGTTCATATGAAGAATATAGCAGATGTCATGCTATAGGAAAGGTGTCTGCACTAACCTTCAAGGGTTTATGCTGCAGTGCTGTTATGGACAGTCCAGTAGCTCGATCCAGTGCACCACGGGCACGTCGGCCGCTGACTGCATGTGCAGTTGGCAACCTATATTCGCCGTGGCGATGACTGCGGGCGCTCCGCTAAGCAGCTTGGCCAGCGTAGCATCGAGTACGCGTTCACTGGTGGCCGCCTGCAGGATCGAGTAACTCCCCGCGGAGCCACAGCACAGGGTTGGTCGCTGCCCGGCTGCAATATCAAAGCCGGCGCGCCCCAGGATATCTTCCAGCATGGCGGGTTTTTGCAAGGCATGCTGCATACTACAGGGGGTGTGCACCGCCACTTTTCCTATGCGGGTGTTGATATCCAACGCGTCCAGGTCCTCTGCCAGCAGTATTTCACCCAGATCCTTGCTCAGTGCGGAGACGCGTAGCGCTTTTTCGGCGTAAGCGGGATCTGCAGCCAGCAAGCGCCCGTAATCCACCAGCATGGCGCCACAGCCCGAGGCGCTGCTGACGATGGCCTCGCACCCTTGCTCAATGTGTGGCCACCAGGCATCGATATTACGGCGCATCCTGTGCAGACCCTGCTCGTGGGCCGCCAGGTGGTAGTCAAGTGCGCCGCAACAGCCGGCTTGTTCGGCAGTGATGAGGCTAATGCCCAGGCGATCCAGTAGCTTTCGGGCGATGGCATTGGTGGCCGGTGTCGCCGCCTGCTGTACGCAACCTTCCAGCACCAGCATCTGGCGGGGGTGATTGCCAACGGGCACCGGCCTGGATTGCTGGCGCGGGGGGACTTTCCTGCGCAGTGCCCTTGGTAACAAAGGCCGCAGGGTTTGTCCCAGTGATAAGGTCAAGCGCAGTAGTCGCGGGCTGGTGAAGACAAAGCGCACTAGCCAGCGTCGTGCGGCGTCGATTCTGTTTCTGGGTAGGTCCTGCTCGATAATGCCGCGCCCGATATCCACAAGTTGTCCGTATTCCATGCCGGAAGGGCAGGCGGTTTCGCAGCTGCGACAGGTGAGACAGTGATCCAGGTGCAGCCGGGTTTGCTCGGTGGCTGAGCCGCTTTCCAGCAAATTTTTAATCAGGTAGATGCGCCCGCGTGGGCTGTCCCGCTCATCCCTGTTGTCCAGGTAGGTGGGGCAGGTCTCCAGGCAAAAGCCACAGTGCACACAGGCGCTGGTCAGCTCCTTGGCCGCCTGGCCCTCGCGGGTGGCTGCAAAACGCGGGTGTAGCTCAACATGCATGCGCGTTCGCTCCTACAGCCAGCTGTACAGGCGGCCGGGATTGAGAACCCCGTCCGGGTCAAAGGATTGTTTCAGGCGCTGTTGTAGCCGCTGTTCAGTAGCCGTAAGCGGCGATCTCACTTCGCCATCGCGATCACCGCCACGGAACAGGGTGACATGACCGCCGGCTGCAGTGGCGGCCCGCAGCAGGGTGTCCATGGCATGCTCACCGCGCACCCAGCGCTGGGCGCCGCACCAGTCGATGAGTGGGTCGCCAAAAGTGGTGTTCACTGCGGCGGTAGCGGCCAGGGAAAAACGCCAAAGCGGTGCATCGCCGGCAAAAAATGGCAGGGTCATTTCCCGTAATTCAGTCCAGAAGCGATCAGCTTCTGCCATCAGTTCGCCGCCCCACACCCGCGCAGTATGCTCTATCGCACTTGCAGTGCCGGAAAGTCGCAGGTAGAGCTGGCCGTCCAGCCAGCAGGCCGCGGACAGGGGTTTGGGCTCTCCGGCGCGCTGGTTCATATGTGCTACCGCTTCAGGAGCGGACATTTGGTAGCGCAGGGTGAGTTGTTTTTCCGCCATTGGCAGGACTTTGAGGGTGACTTCACTGATGACGCCAAGTGTACCCAGCGCCCCGGCCTGTAGGCGGGACACATCATAGCCGGCAACGTTCTTCATTACCTTGCCACCGAAGTTGAGCAGCTCTGCCTTGCCGGAAATCAGCTGTACACCCAGCACCATATCGCGAATGGAACCGCTCCAGGGTCTGGCGGGGCCCGACAGGTTGCACGCCAGGGTGCCGCCAAGGGTGGCCCTGCCGCTAAAAAGCGGGGGTTCAAATGACAGGGCCTGCCCATAGTCGGCCAGGGCATGGGCGATCTCCGTGAGCGGTGTGCCCGCCCGTGCGGTCAGCACCAGCTCCTGTGGTTGATAATCGACGATGCCGCAATGGCCTGATACATCCAGTGCCTGCGCATCACAGTTGCGACCGACAAGGTGTCGCTTGCTGCCCCCGGCGCTGATATAAAGCCCGTGGCCTGTCTGCCTGGCGGACTCGATGCGCGCTACCAGTTCGGCTTGGCAATCCTCTGCAGGTGACTGCTTGACGTGCTCAGTCATGCTGGTGCCGCGCGGGCAGGGCCCGGTATTCCTGGCAGCGCTTCAGTATGGGTATGCCCTTACCGGGATTCAGGGTGAGCTGGGGGTCGAAGGCGTATTTGATCTCTTCAAATTGCAATAATTCCTGAGGACTGAACTGGCTGGGCATCTGGCGCAACTTCTCCACACCGACACCGTGTTCACCGGTAATGCAGCCTCCGACTTCTACAGACAATTCCAGTATTTTGCCACCGAACTCCTCGGCCTTGCGTATTTCCTCGGGGTCGCTCGCATCGAACAGGATGAGAGGATGCAGGTTGCCGTCTCCGGCGTGGAATACATTGGCCACCCGTAAATTGTACTCAGCAGACAGTCTCGATATCTCATTGAGAACCAGCGAAACCTTGCCCCTGGGGATGGTGCCGTCCATGCAGTAATAATCCGGGGCCAGCCGACCCACCGCCGGGAACGCGGCTTTACGACCCTTCCACAGTAAGCTGCGGTGGGCTTCATCGCGAGATACCACCAGGGAGCTTGCTCCGGCCTGCTCGAATATACCGGTGATTTGGGTCACGTGCTGGGCCACCTCTTCGCGGGTGCCATCCACTTCACACAGCAATATAGCGGCGGCGTCCCGGGGATAGCCCGCCCTGGAAAAATCCTCGGCCGCCTGTATCGCCAGCCGGTCCATCATTTCCAGTCCGGCGGGGATGATGCCGGCGGCAATCACTGCACCCACCGCGTCCCCCGCTGCGTTAACGCTGTCGAAACCTGCCATCACCACTTGCGCGATTTCCGGACGCGGTAGCAGACGCACGGTGATCTCTGTGACCACTGCCAGCAGGCCTTCGGAGCCGGTTATCAATGCCATCAAGTCATAGCCGGGGCTGTCCAGGCCCTGGCTGCCGACAGTCAGTTCATCGCCCTCAACGGTTAGTAGCTTAAGAGACAGGATGTTGTGCACAGTCAGGCCATATTTAAGGCAGTGCACGCCACCGGAGTTCTCCGCCACGTTGCCACCGATACTGCAGGCGATCTGGGACGAGGGGTCCGGACCGTAGTACAGGCCGTATTGCGCCGCTGCATCGGAGATGGACAGGTTGCTGACGCCCGGCTGTACGCGCGCGATACGTGCAGCCTGGTCGATCTGCAGTATGCGATCGAGTTTGCTCATGACCAGTAACACACCCTCGGGGTGTGGCATGGAGCCCGCGCACAGGCCGGTGCCGGCACCACGGGCAACGACCGGCGCACCCAGTTGGTGACAGATGCGCAGCACCTGCTGTACCTGTTGCACCGTTTCAGGTAGGACCACGAGTAGCGGCAATTCCCGGTAAATGGTCAGTGCGTCGCACTCGAAGGGTCGCTGGGATTCGCGTTCCTCAATAAGGCAGTCGGGAGCGAGGCATTTACGCAGGCGATGAACTAACTCTTCGCGAGGTATTGGTGTATTGACACTATCTGGTTTATTCACAGGTGTATAACGACCTGGCGCGCGCCGGGGTGATGGCGATGCTCCCACAGATAGATGCCCTGCCAGGTACCCAACATTAACTCGCCCCCTTGAAAGGGTATGCTGAGCTGGGTCGCAGTCAACGCGGACTTGATATGGGAAGGCATGTCGTCAGGCCCCTCCAGGGTGTGGGTAAAGAGCGGGTCATCCTCCGGCACCAGGCGGTTTAGCCAGTTCTCCAGATCCACCCGGGCGCTATCGTCAAAGTTTTCCTGGATCAGCAGGCTGGCCGAGGTGTGACGGATGAACAGGGTACACAGTCCCTCCGTCTGGTCACTGCGGCTTACTATAGGGGAAACCTGCCCGGTGATGGGATAGAGGCCCTGGCCTCGTACCGCAATGGATAGTTCTTCGATCAACAAGAGCTCCGCAGGTGACAGCGCCGCCAGCGACTCCTGTCATTCAGTTTGAACAATTATCCTACGTCATCCCTTGTTGCACATAAAGCGTTCACTGATGGCTTTATAGCGTGGGTGTGCTGGAGTCCTGGTGGAAAGTATGGCATAAAACCTGCCCAATCTTTTTTAAGGAACGCGAAACAATGGAAGACTTCACGGGAAAAGTGGCGGCGGTAACAGGCGGGGCGAGTGGTATTGGTCGTTCCCTGGTGAAAGAGTTGCTGGCGGCGGGCGCCAAAGTTGTCATCGGAGACGTCGAACAATCGGCATTGGACCGCGTGATTGGCGAATTTTCCGCTGCCGGCGATGTGCAGGGTGTGGTCACCGATGTGTCCAGTGCCGACTCCGTCAATGCCTTTGCCGACAAGGTTTATGCTGCTCACGGTGCCTGTCACCTGCTGTTCAATAACGCCGGCGTTGCCGCGCCCTCCGCCAATGTCTGGGAAACCACCGATAACGATTGGAAGTGGGTGCATGGCGTTAATGTGCTGGGCGTGATTCACGGTATCCAGGCCTTTGTGCCGCGCATGATCGCCGCAGGGGAGGAGGGGCATGTGATCAATACCTCCTCCGGTGATGGTGGTATTTCCCCGTTGCCGTACCAGTCAGTTTACGCCTCCAGCAAGGCCGCCGTGTCCTGCATCAGTGAATGCCTGGCCGCGCAATTGCAAAGCGAAGGGACCCAATTGGCCGCTTCAGTTTTCTACCCTTCCGGTGGTTTGCTCGATACCGGTATCTGGACCACGGACCGCAATCGCCCCCAGGACCTGGCCAGGGAAAAACCCTATGACCCGGTGCCCACCGTGCAGGATTTCAAGGTGGCTGCGAAAGCTGCAGGTATGGATCTTGAGTTCCAGGACCTGGATGAACTGGCCCGCTATTGCCTGGCAGGTATTCTTGACAAGCGTTTTGTCATTATGATTCGCGTTGAAGAAGCGGAAGCCACATTACAGAGTCGTGCTGCACGCATCGGTCGGGCGGAATTACCCATCGACCTGGCGGAGATTCCCCAGCTATAGCTGTCCTTCTATAGGCAGTAAACCGTAGAAACCTGCCATGAACCGGCGGCTCCAGGTCGTCTGCGGTTCATGGTCATGGACCTCTTTATGGCCGTCGTAATCATAGGTCCAGCGCAGGGCACCCTGGTCATCCAGGTAGACCCGATAAGCCACTCTGGGCAGTTCCTTGAAGAGGTTGGCCGTGAACACCACACCCAGCTCACGGGACTCGATGAACATACCCATTTCAGTGTTGATCAGGATAGAGCGCGGGTCAAAATTGAGTGAGCCCACGAAAACAGTCGAACGGTCGATGGCCGACGCCTTGGAGTGGAGGGTGACCATTTCGGGACTATACCCCCAGTCAGTTTTTCTTCCGGTATTTTTCGCCCTGATTTCGTAAATTTTCGCCCCTGCCTGCAACAGTCGCTTGCGGTAACGCGCATAGCCGGAGTGTACGGCCACATGATTGGTCGCAGCCAGTGAATTGGTAACGATGACCACGCGTATGCCTTTTTCCAGCAGGCTCTCTAGCAGTTTTGTGCCGGATTCCTGTGGAATAAAATAGGGTGTGACAATGAGGATTTCCTTTTGAGCAGCGCGGAAGCGCTGCCCTATATCCCTTGCCAGTACAGCCATCTGAGCATCGCCGACCTGCTGCAGCAATTTGTCAGGACTGTCAGTGACTATCGTTGCTTCGGCCAGTGTCGGCTGCACTCGGCCCTGCTTGATATTGCTTAGCAGTTTACTGTCCAGTGCCTGGGCGTAGATGCTGGAGGAACCCGGCGCTACCTGTTCTTGCATGTAGGCCCGCCACTTATCCAGTTCCGCCGGATCTACTTTGATCTTGAAAGCCTCTACCGGCACCGAGAGTTCACTGTTCCAGAACTCGTCGAAACCCGCGCTGACTTCCGGTACCACCGGCCCAATGGCCAGCACCTCATAGTCGTCAAACAGGATGTCCTGATCCAGTTCGAAGTATTCCTCACCGATATTGCGGCCTCCTACAATGGTCAGGGTGTTATCCGCGGTGAAAGACTTGTTATGCATACGCCGGTTGGCACGCTCGAAATCCACCAGGTAACTCCAGTACTTGAAGCTCTGTCGCGACAGGGGATTGAATAACCTTACCTGGATATTCGGGTGGCTGTTCATCAGGGTCAGTTGTCGGTCAATTCCGGTGGTAAACACGTCGTCAATCAGCAGCCGCACCCTGACACCACGGTCTGCGGCCAGCAGCATTTTGCCTACGAACAGGGCCCCGGCCCGGTCGTTCTTGAGAATGAAATACTGGGCATCGATACTTGTTTCTGCCAGCTCCATCATGCGCAGGCGTGCTCCCAGTGCGTCGATGCCATCAGGCAGACGGACAATTCCCGAGTAGCCTGGATTGTTCTGCTGCCAGCGGATTGCTCCCTCGCCCAACTCTGTATCGGGGTTCGTGGGCTGGGCATAACTGTGGGGGGCGGGGTAGTCGAAGGGCACACTGGCGCAGGCAGTGATGGCGGCAAGTGCCGTAAGCAGTATGAGTCTGGCAGTTATTCGATAGAATCCGGTAGTGCCTGTCATGTGCAGATTACTTGTGTCATGGATGAACAGTAGCCAAGCCGTCATTCGTGTCAGGAAAATTGTGATTGATCCACAGGTGGCAAGATAATAGCAGGTATCACCTGTTTTGCCTGATAGAATACCGCTGGTAATTCAAAAGTCAGGATTATGTCGAGTATGTCAGAGAGTGTTTCAATCTGGGTCGATGCGGATGCGTGCCCCAAGGTGATTCGCGAGATCCTGTTTCGGGCGGCGCAGCGTGTAGAGGTGCGCCTCACGCTGGTGGCCAACCATTCCTTGCCCGTGCCCGCTTCACCCCTGGTCAGGATGCAGCAGGTGGAGCAGGGTTTTGATGTGGCGGACAACGTGATTGTGCAGCAGGT
>CBDTVJ010000016.1:0-19146 GCA_965363655.1 uncultured Halieaceae bacterium
AAGACGCGTTCCGTTTTGCACGGGGCGAGGAGGTGACTACCACCCACGGTCTTCGCGCCCGGCTGTCGCGGCCGCTGGATTTTCTGGTGCTGACCGACCACGCGGAGATGTACGGCTTGATGCCGCAGCTTCTCTCCGGCGACCCTGATATTCTCGCCACAGAAGCGGGGCAACGCTGGTACGACATGTTGATGACGGGAGATCCGGATACCATATTCGAGGCGGCCATGGAGATTGTGGTGTCACTGTCCAAAGAAGATCCACCGATAAACAATCCCAAAGCCACACGCAAGGCCTGGGAGGCCTACACGGAACTGGCCGATAAATACAATGAACCCGGTCGTTTCACCGCGCTTATAGGTTACGAGTGGACCGCCATCGGTGGCGATAACCTGCACCGCAATGTTGTGTTCCGCGGGAACGGGGAAGTCGCGCGCAAGACCAACCCTTTTTCTCAATTTGACAGCCAGAACCCTGAGGACCTGTGGCGTGCTCTGGATCAATTCTCCGGTGACTCCGGCGCCCAGGTATTGGCGATTCCCCACAACGGGAACTTGAGCAACGGGCGCATGTTTACCGTGAAAAACTTTGACGGAAGTCCGTTGAATAAGGAGCTGATGGAACTGCGAGCGCGCATGGAGCCTCTTGTTGAGATCACCCAGATCAAGGGTGACAGTGAAGCCCATCCGTTTCTCTCGCCGAATGATGAATTTGCCGACTACGAGACCTGGGATGCTGCCAATCTCAATGGTACCGAGTTGAAGGAAAAATCCATGCTGCAGTATGAGTACTCGCGAGAGGCACTCAAAACCGGGCTGAAATTGAAGAACAGCCACGGTGTGAATCCCTACCGATTTGGCATGATCGGCGGCACCGATTCCCACACCTCCCTCAGCGCTGTGGAGGAGGAGAACTTTTTCGGCAAACATTCAGGGGTAGAGCCCGAGCCTGAGCGCTGGAAACATATGGTCATCAGTTCACCGCTCGATCCTGATCTTGCGATCCTTGGTTGGCAACAGGCGGCTGCGGGCTATGCAGGTGTTTGGGCCACTGAAAATACCCGGGAGGCGATCTTCGACGCCATGCGCCGCAAGGAGGTCTACGCTACCACCGGCCCGCGCATGACTGTGCGCTTTTTCGGCGGCTGGTCATTCGACCCGGATGACATCCAGAATCGTGTGCCAGCCTTCACCGGCTATGAAAAGGGAGTGCCCATGGGCGGCGAGTTGGGCAAGGCGACGGCGCAGGCACCTTCCTTCATGGTCGCGGCGGCCAAGGATCCCTACAGCGGCAACCTGGACCGCATCCAGATCGTGAAGGGGTGGATGGACAAGAAGGGCGAGACACATGAGAAGGTGCACGACGTTGCCTGGTCAGACGAGCGCAAGCCGGACAGGGACGGCAAGCTGCCGCCGGTGGGGAATACGGTGAATGTCGCCAGGGCCACCTGGGCCAACAGTATCGGTGAGCCGGAACTCATCGCGGTGTGGCAGGATCCGGACTTCGACAAAAACGAATCGGCCTTTTATTACGCCCGGGTGATCGAGATTCCTACACCGCGCTGGACTGCCTATGAAGCCAAGCGCTTTGGCGTGAAAATGGATGACAAGGTACCCATGACAACTCAGGAGCGTGCTTATACCTCGCCGATCTGGTACACGCCATAGCCGGTCGCGCTGCAAAGCATTATCTTACTGATTGAGTTGGGGTTGGTGCCGTTATACTGATCAGGCGTGGCAGGAAGGGCTAAACTGGCAAGTACTCTATCTCAATCGACTCACCACCAAAGCCAATGGTATCTCCGCCAATAATCTTCCTTCGCTTGCGAGTCTCAACCTCGCCATTCACAGTGGCCTGACCGTCGGCAATGAGTAACTTTGCCTCACCGCCAGTAGTGACCAGACCTTCGAATTTGAGGATTTTGTAAAGCTCAACTGGCTCCCTTGTGATTGTCACTTTTCGCATGGATGGCTCCGGACGTTCGATCAAGGACAGGTCTGTCTATGTCGGCCTACGCTGCCGCTTCTTCTTCCACTTCTTCAGCGTTTTCCGTAAGCGCAAGCTTGGCCTCCAGTTCCTTGACCTTCTGTTGCAGTTCGGCTTTTTCAGTCTTGGACTTATTCACCGATTTTTGTAGCAAGTCATTGGCTTCTGTTTTCTCGGCGAGCTTTTTCTTGCTGGCGTCCAGGCTCTTTTTCATCTTGGCCGGATCGAACTGCTTGAGCGACTTGATTTCCGCACGTTCTTCCGCGAGATCTTTCTGCAGGCCTTTCAAGCGTTTCTTCTGCGTAGCGATCTCTTCCTGGAGATTTTCGCAGCGTTGATGCAGTTCGCGATTAAGTTGCTCGATGCGCTTGTTCTTACTGGATTCCGTAGAAAGGATAGTGATCTGCTGCAGTTGTTTAGCGATGACGGCCCGCTGTTCTTCTTTCTCGGTAATATAACCCTCGATCTCAGCAGATTTTGCATCAAGTTGAACCTGGTACTCTGATCGGAGCTTGGTTTCGAGTTCCATAACTCGTTCAAGATTTTTGGCTGTTAGCATTTAGTCTGTCCTATAAAGTTGTCGATTTGGAATTTGTTAACAATAGTGTTGGATGGTGTGACATCAGTCGAGCCCAACTGATCAAAGTAACGATACACCATTACTCCATCACAAACTGCTTCTCCAGGTATCCAATAATGTCCTGCGAGTCATACATCCACTGAGCAACGCGCTCTCCCTGCTTGATCCGGAGGCAGGGCACTTTCAAGGTGCCGCCACCGGCTAGCAACTCACTTTTGGCAGCTGCAGATCGCTTCACATCCCGGACTTCAACATCGAGGCCCTGACGCTTCATCGCCCGGCGTACTTTGACGCAAAAGGGGCAGGCCTTGTACTGATACAGCGTCAGTTGACTGGTCTGCTTGTCGATAGCTGCCTGGGCCTGGGTATCCCGTTTAATGCTTCTGGGGGTGAAGACCCAGTTCAAGACAAGGATAAGCGAGCCGAGTAACCAGCGAATAATAGACATACTGTTTTCCTGGGAATAGCCTGGAGGCGGTCGATTCAGTGACACCAATGAGGCAAGTCTGTGAATGTTGCCCCTGAGGCGAATTCTTCGCGCGATAGTATACTACAAAAAGCAATAGAATTGCCAATCATCAAGGATTTTAAATCCTGCAAGCACTTGGGTATTAGTTGGTGAATTCAGGCAAATGCTGCGGGACCTGAGCGATCTG
This sequence comes from uncultured Halieaceae bacterium, assembly GCA_965363655.1. Classification (GTDB taxonomy): domain Bacteria; phylum Pseudomonadota; class Gammaproteobacteria; order Pseudomonadales; family Halieaceae; genus Marimicrobium. The sequence goes on from CBDTVJ010000016.1 coordinate 3,223, forward strand.
TTGTGCGGCTTAACGGGCGGGAACGCCAACGTCGCGTAGGAGGCGAGTCGCATAGACCCGCGGGCTGTCGCAGACATATGCGCAGTCCAGGCCTGCTCCATCGCCAAGTGGAGCCCGTGGCTACCAGCAACACACGCCCGGTGCTCCTGGATACGAACCATAAGCAAGTTTAGTCTTAGTTATACCGGGTCACTGTTATATCGAGGTGTTCTCAGTTCGGCGCGGCGTTTTCAATTGGATTGATCAGCTTGCGTGGCCCGCGCATCAAAAATATGGACAACCAGACGCATACACTAAAGTACGCGCTATGCCAGAGTACAAACCCAAATCCCCAGTCATCGTAGTCGTGGGTAACATTGACCAGAGTCAGGGCGTCTATCACCGCACCCATGCCTGTCTTGATTTCCGGTACTCCGGTTTCGAGTTGCTGGAAGGCACTAGCCCAATACTCAGTGGGTAGATGATAAACCAGACCGTAACTACAGTAGATAACGCACCAAATGAGATTAACAGCACTGAATGTTCTCAGCATCGACAGGCCTGGAGGTGGCGCGCCATGCTTGTTGGAAAATGCCCTTTGAAACTGAATTGCCGCCAGGGGAAGAATGGCCAGGAAGCCGCAACTCCACAGTGTCTCCTCTATGGCAAACAAAAAACGGCTTTTTGTTATCAGTCCGCCGGTAGCGAAGAACTGAGCGATAAAAATGCAGGCAATCAGTATATAGGGGGCTTTTGACGCATACAGGGATACGAAAAGATTGGGCTTCTTGTTGCCTGGTATATCCGCATTAAATTGCAACATTGCCATGGCTATCAGACCGCTAAAAGAAAGCTCTGCAGCCCAGGCAAAGGTGCGAATCAGCAGGGAGCTATTGGCAATGGTGTCGAACCAGGCATATTGGTAGAGGTATCTCGACACAAATATGGCTCGATAGAGGGCCACCAGGGTAAACACCAGTCCCATAATCCGCATACGTTTAAGATAAACGGTATCCCCATCCTGCGCTTTGGCGGACTGGCGATAATAATGCACACACGCAGCAAGGTTTACGACATTAATGATGACCATGGCTGTCCACCACGGCCACGCCCACTCGTTTTCGGAAATATTCATCAAGATGACTTTACATCTATTGGTAGTGGTTCTGTCAAATTATTGTCGTAAAGTTACACTGGAGGTATGAGTATGGTGGTAGATATTCTATTGCATATCCAAGTCAATACTGTTTGGCGCAGAGGCCGTTGCGCAGGTTCTGGCCTTGATATGAAGATCATATCTCGTCGTCAATCGGGACTTGGTAGCGATGTTTTTTTTAGCTGGATTTGGGAGTTATTTTGACAGACGAGCAGATAGTTCGCTGCGTGCAACAGTGGGTGGAAACCGTGGTAGTGGACTTGAACCTGTGTCCATTTGCCAAGCGCGAGTTGGTGAAGGGTCGCGTGCGTTTCGCCGTGTGCGATGCAGCTACAGAAGAGGCACTGTTATCGGCACTGCAGAACGAACTGGATTTACTCGAAAATGATAGCGCTATCGAAACAACGTTGTTGATACATCCACAAGTGTTGCTGGATTTTTCGAATTACAACCAGTTTCTGGATTATGCAGATCAATTGCTGGTGGCAATGAAGCTGGATGGCATCTACCAGATCGCCAGTTTTCATCCGGACTACCAGTTTCAGGGGGCAGGCCCTGACGATGCCGAGAACTATAGCAACCGCTCGCCCTTTCCCATGCTGCATCTCCTGAGGGAAGATAGCCTGGAGAAGGTCATCGCCGAATATGCCGATGTAGACGATATTCCCGCACGTAATATAGCCCTGATGAAGGATATGGGGCGGGAGAGGCTGAGCAGCTTGTTACAGGCTTGCCTGAATCGAGAAAATAAATGACAGCCTCAGGACTGCTGGGGGTGGAGCTGCCCATTACCCAGGCGCCTATGGCAGGCGTTGAGGATAGTGATTTGGTCGTGGCCATCTCAGGGTAGCGCAAAATGCGAACTGGACGTATCGCGAAATTTTGGCTATCTTTAAAGGACTTAGGCCCTCAATGATATAAGCGGCCAGTGGGCAGTTTCAGACCAGAAAGTACCTGGTAAGCATTCCGGAAATACCAATGTCCGGACAGTACCCGCAACAAATCACTCTGACACCGAAACTCTACGCTGCGCGCTGTCGCCGGCGTGTGTGCGCATATTTGATCAACTGTTCCGCAGCAGTTGGTTGAGCGAAACATGAGGTGGAAGAAATGCTCGAAACGGAACTTTACGCAACAGAAAACCGCTCCATCAAGGAAACGCTGATACTACAGCTCAGCGGTGTCCTGGCCATTACAGTGACGCCGTTCGCCTACATTCGCTTGCGTGACGCGCAATGGTCTATGGCATTTTTTGATATCGGCGTTGTCTGCATCATGCTGCTGTTGTTTGTGTTCGTTTATGTGAGTCGCAGGACCAGGACAGCCGGGGTCTTTATGGCGCTGGGGTTTATTAGCGCAGCGCTGATGACGACTTTGTTGCTCGGAGCCAGCCAGGTGTTCTGGGCTTATCCGGCTCTGATCACTGCCTATTTCATGCTTGATACACGCCAGGCTGTGGTGCTGAGCGTAGGGTTTCTGTGCTGCTTTCTTGCGATCCTTTGGGGAGCGATACCTACTGTGGATCTTGCCACAATATTCCTCACCCTGATCACGACCATCCTCCTTGCCAATGCGTTTGCCCTGACCAACCGACGTCAGCAGGCCAGCCTGAGGCATATGGCGAATGTAGATCCGCTAACAGCGGCTGGTAATCGTCGTAGCCAGAATCAGAAGCTCGATGCGGTACATGCCATTTTTCGCCGTAGTAATGCTCCTGGCAGTGTGCTCATGTTGGATGTAGATCATTTTAAAAAGATTAACGATACCCACGGGCATGTGGTGGGTGACCAGGTACTGGTCGAGATCGCCGGGCTGATTCGCAGTTGTACGCGTGCTACCGAAACGCTCTATCGTTACGGCGGTGAAGAGTTCGTGGTGATCGCCGAACAGACCAATATCGAAGCCGCCGCGAAGCTGGCGGAAAAGCTGCGGGCAACTATTGAAAACAAGGCGTTCTCCACTGGTGTAAGGCTCAGCGTTTCCATGGGAGTAGCCGAACTGCGTGTCGGTGAAGAGCGCCAGGCCTGGTTAAGCCGGGCCGATGTTGCCCTGTTTCAGGCCAAGGGCCGTGGGCGCAACCAGGTGATCCTGGCGGACAACCCGGAAGCCGTGGTGATCCCTATTAACGTGGCCAGCACGGTGGAGGGGGCGTCCTGATTCAAGTAGCCCCTGTCAGGGGCTGCCAATCTGCGGCTAAGGGCTACTCTGGCCATGTTTCTTAAAGCAGCAACAATACAAAAACTGCCGCACCGGCACCGGCGGTGAGCAAGGTGGACTTGCGCAGTCTTGCTGCCGATATCCCCAGCCACAGGCCAGTGAGGATGATTAGAACCAGGCCAAGGGCAAAAGCCTTCTGAAAAGTCTTGTACAGAGTGGGGCCGTGCCCTTTGTGCAGTTCCATCATGCGGCTTTGCAGGCTGGGACTGGCGTGAACGATCTCGACGCCATCGTCGTGCAGGGTAATCACATAGTGGTCCGCTGAGGTTGGGCGCGTATACAGTGTTGAACCCTTGGTTTTCACATACTCGAAGCTGTAGTCCTGGACGCCGGCCTTGGCCAGAAGAGCGGCGACATCAGTCTTCAGTGATGTGGATTGGGTGTCGAGGGTCGCCTCCGCGCTGCTGTAGATGCTTTCCTGCTCCACCTGGCCCTTAACCCCCAGCAGGTAGAGGCCGCCGGATATTGCGACCAGCAGTACCGCAGGTGCAAAAAAAGCGGACAGGTACATGTGAATGGTAATAAGAAGTTTGCGATTCATGAGTTGACTCCAGAAAGGGAAGGTTATGTTATTAGGCTGGCGGCGGACGGACAAGTCCATGAGCCGCCCCTTATCGGTTACTTGTCTTTGGCGCTGGCAAAGGCTGCGGCGAAGGCATTGTTTGGCTTGGATTCCTCGCGCTTTGGTGCTGCCTGGCGCCTGGACTTCCCTCTAGCCTGGTTGTTTCCCGGTGACTGTTCGCCAGCCTTGTCATCCAGGCGCATGCTCAGAGCGATACGCTTGCGGTCGGTGTCGATGTCCATCACTTTAACTTTGACAATATCACCGGCTTTCACCACTTCACGCGGATCCTTGATGAATTTATTGGACATGACAGAGATATGCACCAGGCCATCCTGGTGGACGCCAATATCGACAAACGCCCCAAAGTTGGTGACATTCGTTACGGTGCCTTCCAATATCATGTCCGGGTCCAGGTCCGTGATTTTCTCGACACCATCCTGCAGTTTGGCCGTTTTGAACTCCGGCCTGGGATCGCGCCCGGGCTTGTCCAGCTCGCCGATTATATCGGTGACGGTGGGTAAGCCGAAGTTGTCAGTTACAAAGTCTGCGGCATTGACGGCGCGGAGGAAGGTGCTGTCGCCAATGATGTCCCTGACGTGGCGCGCCCTGGAGGCTGCGATTTCTTCAACTAGCGGATAGGATTCGGGATGAACAGCTGAGGCATCAAGCGGGTTGTCACCCTCCATGACCCGCAGAAAGCCTGCCGATTGTTCATAGGTCTTCTCGCCAAGCCCCGTTACCTGCAGCAGTGATTTCCTATTGGCGAACTTGCCCTGTGTGTCGCGCAGGGAAACGATATTATCGGCTATACGTTGACTGAGGCCGGAAACGCGCGTCAGCAGTGGTGCTGAGGCGGTGTTTACATCGACCCCAACGGCGTTCACGCAATCTTCCACCACTGAATCGAGCTGGCGCGACAACTGTACCTGGCTGACATCGTGCTGGTATTGCCCGACGCCAATGGATTTTGGATCGATTTTCACCAGTTCCGCCAACGGATCCTGTAATCGCCTGGCGATGGAAACCGCACCGCGAATGGTGACATCCAGATCGGGAAACTCCCTGGCGGCGAATTCAGAGGCCGAGTAGATCGAGGCGCCGGCCTCGTTGACCACGACACGGCGTACGTCCAGCTCTGGTTTTGCAGCCAGCATAGTCCCGATGAAGCGCTCGGTTTCCCGGCTGCCTGTGCCGTTGCCGATACTGATCAGGTTCACATCGTGTTTCTCGATCATGGTCAACAAGACGGCCTCGGCTGCAGCCTGTTTGTTTTGCGGCGGTGTGGGGAAAATGGTGCCGTGGTCCACAACCTTGCCGGTAGTATCAACCACTGCCACTTTAACGCCTGTGCGCAGGCCGGGATCCAGGCCTATGGTAGCTTTTGGGCCTGCCGGGGCTGCCAGTAGAAGGTCTTTGAGATTCGCTGCGAATACCTTGATGGCCTCGAGTTCTGCGCGCTCGCGAAGTTGGCCCAGTAAATCGGTCTGTAAGTGCGTCAGTAGTTTCACCCGCCATGCCCAGCGGACCACTTCCGCCAACCATTTGTCCGCAGGGCGGTTCTGGTCTTTTATGTTCCAGTGCGAGGCGATCATACCTTCACAGGGGTGGGTGCTGATGGGCGTTTCGTCCTTGGACATGACGAGATTGAGCATCAGGATACCCTCGTTACGCCCGCGGAACATAGCCAGTGCACGGTGTGACGGTACATTCTTGAGTGGCTCGATATGTTCAAAATAGTCACTGAATTTGGCACCTTCCCGCTCCTTGCCTTCTATCAGGCGTGAGGCCAACAGGCTGTCCATTTGCAGGAAATCGCGCAGTCTTCTCAGCAGCTCAGCGTCTTCTGAAAAGCGTTCCATCAGGATCTGTTTGGCGCCATCAAGAGCCGCCTTGGTGTCAGGGATGCCTGCCTCCGGATTGAGGAAATCCGCCGCCAGTGTTTCGGGGTCAATGCCAGGGTCGTCGAACAGCGCCTGAGCCAGTGGCTCGAGTCCCGCTTCGCGCGCGATTTGCGCCTTGGTGCGTCGCTTGGGTTTGTAGGGCAGGTACAGATCCTCAAGGCGGCTTTTGGTGTCTGCGGCCCGAATCGATTTTTCCAGCTCCGCGGTCAATTTCTCCTGCTCCCCTATGCTGCTGAGTATGGCCTCGCGCCTTTCCTCCATCTCGCGCAAATAGCGCAGGCGCTCCTCCAACTGGCGCATTTGTGAGTCGTCCAGTCCGCCCGTTGCTTCTTTACGGTAGCGTGAGATAAACGGCACTGTTGCGCCTTCGTCCAATAGCGCCACGGCAGCGGCGACCTGTTTTTCCTGGACCGCGAGTTCTTTCGCCAGGCGGGCGGTAATGGATCTTGTCATGACTGTGAGGGCTTCCTGAGTACAAGGAGAATCGGCGCAGATTATGCGTTAGGCGATGCGGGCTTGGCAATCAGCGGCGAACTATTTCCCAGCTATGAGATGGTATCCATCGCTCGAATTGTGACCCGCTCTGATAATTTCGAAAAATAGGCGGGTCTTCCCGTTGGCTTTGCTTATAATGGCCCTACGCTTTAAGCCCCATGACAATAACAGGTAGATGAGAGACAGGCGACAATACCCATACGTCCGGCTGCAGCTGAGGGTGCTAGCCATGCTGCTGTTGCTGTGCTGTTGCACCGCAGCGCATGCTGAAGTCCCACTCGTGGGGCTGGAGGCTGCTCATGCTGGTTTTTCCCTTAAGCGCCCGTGGCAATTTCGTCCCGGTGATGACATGGCCTGGGCTGATCCTCAGTATGACAGTGCCGATTGGGGCGAGCGTATGGTTCCCGAACGTTGGCCGGTTGGAGGCTTTCCCGATACCAACCAGTTTGCCTGGTACCGCATCACACTCCAACTGGATCTTCAAAATCCCGGGCAGCAAAGCAATCTGGAGCATTTGGCGGTTCGACTCGGCAAGATATTGAGTGCCTATGAAATTTACGCCGGAGGCCAGTTGCTGGGTGGAGTGGGCAAACTGCCGCCGGTGAGTGAGGTTGATTTTGACCGCATGCAGGTGGTCAGCATACCGCCTGATGCTGTAGCGCCCGATGGAACACTGGTGCTGGCCCTGCGCGTCTGGGGCGGTGAAACAGCGGGTCTGGGATTCTGGCGAGCTGGCCCGTTTCGCGGTGACTTCAAGTTGGGAAATTACAGAACCCTGCTTTTGTCAGGTCTGGCTGCAGAATTGCCCGGCTTGCTGGTGGGCGTGCTGTTTCTCGGTTTCGGCTTTTACCACCTGTACCTTTATAGTCGCAACAAGCAATTGAATACCTACCTCTGGTACGGGCTGTTGGCTATAGATATCGGTATTTATAGCCTGATGTTGACGCAATGGAAATTTATGCTCGACTGGCCATTCCTGGCCTTTAAGAAGATCGAACTTGGCGCCATCTATTTATTCCCTGCACTTGCAATCCAGATGATGTGGTCTTTACTACAGCAGCCCGTGGGCGCCTGGCTCAGGGCTTATCAGTGGATTTTTGTCGCATTCTTTATTTTGCTTGTTGCGGTGCCGGGCCAGGCTACTATGTACCACACGCTACCGATCTGGCAGTACTTTACCGTGCCGGTTTTGGTGGTGATTACCTGGCTGATCGTTCGACAGACCCTTGCCGGAAATCGGGAGGCTCGCACCGTGGTAGTCGGGGTGCTGTTTTTTGTCGCCACCTGCATTAATGACCTGATGATTGACTTTGCCGGTTTTGGAAGTATGCGACTGGTGCCGTTCGGTTTCGTGGCTATTATGCTGGCAATGTCAGCCTCATTGGCCAGCCGTTTGACAGCGATGCTCGGCGGATTGGAGAAGGCGGTAGCGCAGCGCACAGAAGCTCTAAGCCAGGCCAATGAACAATTGGCGGCGGCGGCCCGCATAGATCCGTTAACAAACCTGCTAAATCGTCGAGGCTTCAGTGCGGAGGCCACAGACGAGATACATAGAATGTATCGTAGTGGACGTGGTTTTAACCTGGTTCTTGCCGACATAGATCATTTTAAAAACTTCAATGACCTTCATGGACACGCCTGCGGCGACCATGTGCTGAAGCAGGTGGCTTCCATTTTTCAAACCAAATTGAGAGTGGTGGATCGGGTAGGTCGTTGGGGTGGTGAGGAATTTATCGTTTTGCTTCCGGAGACGGAGCTGGAAGGGGCCTCCTCGCTGGCAGAAAAACTGCGGCAGGATATCGCTGAGCATATTTTCGAGTTTAGCGGGCGGCCTCTTAGTATCACCATGACGTTTGGGGTGTCCAGTTTTCAAATAGGAGATACCCTTGATACTTGTATCGCTCGTGCTGACGCTGCACTTTACCGCGGGAAGAAGCAGGGCCGCAATAATGTTGTGGTTAGCGTTGATGAGGACATGGCACCGGTGGATGGCTCACCCCAAAACTGAGTTGCGCTGATAGCAGCCGGCGGGCGGGGAGTAACGGCTATCCGGCAGTGGTGATTATCCGCCAAGCCTGCGTTGAATGGTCAGGTTCAAGCCGTCTATTGTTTTGGTGACATGCGGGAAATTATCGTTGCGCAGCAGCTCGACATGAAAGCTGGTTTTTGCCTCTTTCTCAGGTTGGTCAAACAGGTCCGGCAGTTTGTTCATATCAAGCTGTAGCGTTCCCACCCCGTCGTCACCGGTCGCCAGTATTTCGGCGGATAGATTGAGATCCAGCACGACTTGCTCAAGGACCGGGTCAGCTTCACTTCGCGGTTCGACCTCAGGTTTTAGTAGTTCTTCCACTTCCGCCGACAATGTTTTCGGGGCAGTCGCCACTGGTATTACATCTACCAGTAGCGGCCTTTGTTTCATGCTGGCCAGGGGTTGTTGGCTGTTTCCAACACTGTTGCCGCAGCTGCTTAGCGCAGAACACGACAGTACCAGCAGAATGGTTTTTAGCCATGCCGCATTGAGTGATGGGCTTTGCACAGGCCCTGGTTGCACTTGTTGGTAAGATATCCCCGATCTGAACACGTCGCTTGTCGCTATTTTTTTTAGACTTGACCTCGAATTCTGCGCCTAATTTGCGAATTCTACGACGAGATTTTATGAGGAATAATTACCCTGCATATTGCCAATTTTATGCACCTTGTTTAGAGGCTTTCCCCCTCGCTATGGCACCCAGCGGTAACCTCTGCCCCTCTCGGTCTTAATACAACGAAAGCCCGGATCCGTGCTGGTAAATGCGTCACGGATGGTCTTGATGTGAGCAGTGATGGTGTTTTGTTCTACTACAATATTTGCGGCTTTCATTAACTCCCGGTGACTCCTGACCTGGCCCGGGTTGATACATAATTCCTTTAGCATCCAGAAGTGTGTGAGGGGGAGGTTGATTTCAGTACCCTTCCAGAAAACCGTGGAGAGCACCTCATTCAAGTCGATATCTTTGGCTTGGCTACCATGCCCTTCATTCTCACGGGAACGAGTATAGGCACTGCGGATGGCATCAAGGCGCCGAAACAGGGCTTCAATGCGGACAACGATATACTCTATTGAGGCATCCTTGGTGATGTAGTCATCCGCACCCAGTCTAAGTCCTGATATCTTGTCTATTTCTCCGGAATTGGAGGTGAGAAAGATAATGGGTACTTCGCTGGAAAGTCGCCGCAACTCGATACAGATCTGGTAGCCGGCGTCACGCTCCCCCGCATGGCTCACATCCAGCAGGGCCAGATCGGGAATATCCTGGCGAAATGCCTCAATGGCGGTCTCTTTACTGGAGTAAGCTGTCACATCGAAGCCATACTCAGCCAACATCTGGCAATAGCTTCCGCGAGTTGTGTCGTCATCCTCAACATAGGCTATACGCCTGGGCATGCCATACTCCTGCTTTTTAAATTACCGGCCAGCGACTAGCTGGAGATTACTCCGAAAAATTATTGCATGTACACCCGCCGCATACAATTTGCCAGCAGTGTTCCGTTCGACTGGTGTGAGATTACCTTACCCGATCGCTTTCATCATACTTTTTCATAAAACAGCACCCAACATCACAGTGGCCAGCCTAGACTTCTTGCCAAGGTCAATGACCGAACACAAGACGATTAATGGGATGAGAAGGGAGAATACAATGAAAACATTTGCCAGCGTAGTCCTGACTACAGTTGTCGCAAGCGGTGCTTTTAGCCTGCAGGTAGCAGCCGCAGATGAACAACAGTTAGTGCAATGCCAGGATCAGGTCGTCGAGTATTATGGTGGCGTGGATAACGTACGCTATGTCAGCCAGAGACGATTCCGGGATGGCACACAAATGAAGTTTGCGGTTGCTGTTGAAGACGCCAGTACAGGGTATACAGCCACTCGTCTGGCGACCTGTTGGCTGGGCAGCGAGAATATGCAGGCAGCCACAGACACTGCAGCTGAAATCACTGTGGCTGATATTTACGACGCGGTAACAGACTCTATTGTTGTTCCTCTGCAGCCTTAGCTATAGACCGGTCGCAATGACCATACCGAATCTGCTGCGGATGTATATTCCGTAAGTGGGTTCGCGCAGGATCGGGCACCAGGTGATGTGCCTAGCAACCGACGACCACAAAGTCACAGAGGTCGCCAATACCATCGCCGTCAACGTCAGACTGGTCGGGGTTGGCCACAACAGGGCAATTATCGACGCTTTCGGCAATACCATCGCCATCGGAGTCCGCCATGACCTCGATCGTGATTTGTGGGGTCACCGTGGGTACATAACCGTCACTGTCGACAACCGTGGCGCTGACAGTGTGGATTCCAATGGTGGTAAATGTGGTATTCAAAGAAGAACCAGAACCGAGTTCCCCTTGCAGTGAGGAAGTCCATGCCAGCACGGAGGACAGATTGCCGTCTTCGATATCATCAGCCGCCCCGCTCAAAATAAGGGATTGTCCTTCAAGCAGCACGGTACCGCTGGCGGGAGTATAGATTTGCACATCCGGTCTATTGACGACAGTGATAGCGACGGTTGCTGTGTCGACAAAGCCCGAACTGTCGCTGACACGCGCCTGCAACTGGTGCAGGCCGGCAGAAAGTTGAGACGGAGAGGTGACGGCGCCGTCCAGGTCAGATGTCCAGGTAATGGCGCCGGACAGATCCCCGTCCTGCGGATCGGATGCGGCGGCCGACAGGGCGATAGCGCCTTCGTCCACCGCGATTATCGCGCCGTTGACGGGCGCAAGAATTGCTACCGTTGGAATCTCTCCGGGACCAGCCAGTGCTGTGGCTATTCTACCCAGGTCAAGGCGGGGAAAAGGCAAATCATTGCGTGTGTCCACTACCGTTATGGATTCTGTCACCAGCAGGGATTTTACACTTGCCACATCCAGCGACGGCGAGGTGGCTTTTATGAGTGCCGCGGCGCCAGCGACATGTGGCGCCGCCATGGAAGTTCCGCTTTTGCCCGAATAGTTGCCGCCGGGTACCGCAGCGCGAATACTCTGTCCCGGCGCAAGCATGTCCAGGAAGAAGGCACTGTTTGACCAGCTACTGATAGCATCATTGGTATCGCGGACACTGCCTACGGATAAAACCGTCGGGACGCAGGCAGGCGAGCCCATACTGTCGGTATCACCGTTATTGCCAGAGGCAGCGACGGCCAGCACGCCTACTGCAGCCAGGTCATCAAAGAACGGCTTATAAGGTGATGACTCGCAGGGTGCGACATACGAGCTGCCGGACAGGCTCAAATTGACTGCCGCGATATTGTAGTTCGCTGTCTGGGATTCCACATATTCCAGTGCTGCCATAATGTCACTGTCGTAGGCCAGCACGCAGGTGCTTTTTGATCCGCAATAGCCGCTGGCCTGGTTGAAACGTGTAAATACCTGGATAGCAATAATACCCGCGTCGGGGGCTACGCCAGGGCGACCGGCTTGCTGGCCGGCCACAATAGAAGCGACATGAGTACCGTGACTGCAGAGGTCGGTACAGGGTGCTGCTGCGCCCGCCCCGGTCTGTTCAGTCTGCCCGTTAGGGCACAGGCTGGTAATTCCGGAAGGGGCGAACGCGCTGGAAAAACACGCCTCTTCGACGACGCGTCCCCCAAATACGGCGTGGCTTGCCTCAACGCCGGTATCGACGATCGCTACTACGGCGCCATTGCCAGTCAAGCCCGAGTTGTGGGCCACGTAGCCGCTGATGAGGGACATGGACTCCAGCAGTTGGGGGGCGTTGAGGCCATCTTCCTGCACGCTTGCAAATAAGTCGCTGTCGAGCATGGCGTCAAGTTGTGAGGCATTCACTGTGTATGCTTTGAGGGGATGGCGCCGCATGGACCGCAGTGCCCGCACATTCATCTTGTCGGTGAAGGCCCTTGCGCGCTCCAGTGCTCGTTGTCGCCCTCGTGAAGATGGGGCACTGTCGTCAACCTTAAGAGTTGCCAGAACGCGGACTTTTCCGTGTTCCTGTGCCCGGCGTTGGAGCTTTTCGTAGGAGGGGGCGATTTTCTTGCGAGCAGCATGGTCAGGAGGGGCGGCAGATAGGCTGGCCGCAAACATGACGGTTATGAGAAGGACCAGTGGGTATTGACAAATTTGTTTCATGCAACTATGTGTCATTTTTAAGCTGTGAGGGGTATCGATAAGGGGAAATGGTTGGTAATACCCTTACACAAGGAGCGAAAAATATCACTTTATGAACATACGAGTTGGCATTGGGAGAGTCAACCGAAAGTGATCAAAACACCATAAATAGTAGAATGAAAGTGGATTTTGTTTTCCACAAAATATCTGGTGCGCTGTGTTGGCAACGAGCGGCTTTCAGGACTCCTGTCGGCTAGCCGCCTGTCATCTTTTCCCCCTGTCGATAAGTGTTGAAGTTTGCAGGATATGACGCAACAATAGTAACCAAGCAAGCGCTTGGTATGGTAAAAAGCTGCTACCGCCTCGCGCCAGGCAACCCCGACAGGTAAGCGTCAGCCTATGGAATATCTTGAGTCGTTAATCGAGGAAGGACAGATCACCGACCCCAGCAGCCCAAGGGGGAAATTGCTGGATTGCGCGGCGCGCCTGTTCCGCCAGAAAGGCTATGAGCGCACTACCGTGCGGGATATCGCCAGCGCAGTTGGCATCCAATCGGGCAGTATCTTTCACCATTTCCCCTCCAAGGAAGATATCCTCAAGGCCGTCATGTCCGAGGCCCTGGTGTATTTCATTGAAGAGCTGCGGGCCGCCATTGAGGCCGCCGAGGGGCCGGAAGATAAATTGCTGGCCTGCATACGCAGCGAGCTACAGTTTACCGTGGGAGACGATACCGTGGCGGTCATGTCCGTTCTCATTACCGAGTGGCGCTGCCTGTCGGAAACTCATCAAAAGGATATTCTGGGATATCGCGCCGCCTATGAGCAACTGTGGGCGGATGTTTTAGAGGGAGCCAAAAAGGAGGGTCTGGTGGCCGGTGATGTTTTTATTGTGCGCCGGCTGCTGGCCGGTGCCATCCACTGGACGACCACCTGGTTCCAGCCGGACGGTGAACTGTCGCTGGATGATCTTGCCCTTGAGACCCTGCACCTGGCGTGTTCGGCGCGCAGTGGCTGCTGATGTCAGCTTCACTCGCGGATCAGCATGCCCTTGTAGTGGGCGCCAGTAGTGGTATCGGCAGGGCGATCGCCCTGCGTCTGGCCAGCGCAGGGGCAGTGGTAGTGGTGGCGGCGCGGCGCGAGCAAGAGGCGGGTGATGTTGTAGACACGATTCTAGAGCATGGCGGACGGGCCCGCTTCCAGGCGGTCGATGTGAGAAGCACGGCCGCCGTCGAGTCGATGATCGCCGCGGCAGTGGAGCGCAACGGCCCTCTGCACATCGCCGTTAACAACGCGGGGATTGAGGGTACACCTTTCGTGCCCACGGCAGATTACGATGAGACGGTGTTCGACGCAGTGATCGACACTAACCTGAAAGGGGTTTGGCGTTGTATGAAAGTTGAAATTCCACTGCTGGAAGACGGTGGTGTCATCATCAATATGTCATCCATCGCCGGACTGGGTGCCAATGAAATGATGGGTTGTGCCTATACCGCCAGTAAGCACGCCATTATCGGCATGACCAAAACCGCAGCCAGGGAATACGCTGCACGGGGCATCAGGGTTAATGCCATTTGTCCCGGTGTCATTGCCACCGATATTTCCGAACGTAGTTTCCAGCACGACGAAAACCTGGCGCGCAAGGTGTTGAAGATGCATCCGCTGGGGCGCCTGGGAACGGTAGAGGAGGTGGCGGACGCGGTACTATGGATGGCGTCCGGGCAAGCGAGCTTTATGACAGGACATGCGCTGGTGCTGGATGGCGGCGCTTCCTGCTAGAAGCTGTTGAAATGACCTTCGCAGCCGGTTAATACACGAATCAACAAGATTAGGAATTGCTGATGGCAATACAAGATTTTCGCGGAACCAGTTTCAGCGTGGGCCGGCCACCCTATGCCATGCCCCCCTACCAGTATCGGGGAAACGAGATGTTTACCCTGCAGGTTGAGACAGATGCGGGGTATCTGCGCTCCCTGGTGCCGGAACCGATGGTGCCCAATGAGGACAACCTGTTAGTCATTTACGTGGGTTCTATGCACGTGGACGAACCCAGCCAGATCAGCTATGGAGAGGCGGGTCTCATGGTTCCTGTGACACTGCACGGACGCAGCGGCACGTATCTGCCTGTATTGTACCTGGATGAGGTCGAGTTACTGACGGCGGGCCGGGAAGTCTGGGGCTTTCCCAAGTTTCCGGCTACGGTGTTTTTCCACAGCACTGAGAACGGTGTTGCAGCCCGGGTGACAGAGTCCGGCGTGGATATCATGGAGCTGCAAATGGACTTCAAGGCTGCGGGAGTCCCCGTTCCGGTTTATGACCGGGAACATTTCCTGCTCAAGGCCATCCCCTCAGTAGACGGTAAGGGCTACGACGTGCGCCAGATCAATACCTGCAGGGTTCGCAATGACCAGCGTAAGGAAATTTGGGAGGGCAAGGCAGACCTGACACTGCGTTCAACAGACAAGAATCCCCTTGGAGACATTGAGATCAAGCGCATTGTCAGTTCCGTTTATACCGTGGGGGATATCATTCTCGATACCGGTGAAGTTATTCACGACTATCTGGCGCAGGAGCAATAGGGCGCATGTTCCAGCGCATCGATGACTACCTGGACTATCACGCCCGGATTCATGGGCAGGTGGTATTCGTCACCGATGAGCAGCGTACCCTGTCTTTTGTCGAGTCTCGAAATCGGGTAGACCATATTGCCGGCAGGCTGGCCGCAGAAGGCCTGGCCAGGGGCGACCGCATCGCACTACTGGGAAAGAACTCCATCGAGTTTTTCTTTATGTACCTGGCCTGTGCCCGCTTGGGTGTAGTGCCGGTTGGCATCAACTATCGCCTGACACCGGCTGAGTGTGCCTTTATTGTGACCGACGCCACCGCCTGCTACCTGTTTGCGGATGCCGACCTTATCGGCCCGGTGGTCGCTGCCTGCGAAGGTGTGACCGCGGTGTGCCTGTACGGCGAAGATAAGGACTACCCCGCGTTTGAGCAGTGGCTGGGCACGGCACCGAATCCCTTTGCGCGCGCGGACATTGGTGCGGACGATGTCATGTCACAAATGTATACCAGCGGTACCACGGGTTTGCCCAAGGGGGTGCTGTTAAGTCACCGCAATATCATCAGCAATGTTTACCAGACGTCCATGGCCTCGGAATACACCTTCATGGCCGGTGATGAGTTTCTGCTGGTAGCGCCGATGTACCACGCCGCTGGCATTATGATCGGCTACACGGGAGTGCTACAGGGACTGACTCTGGTGATCCATCGGGACTATGACCCGGTGCGCACAGTGCAAACCCTGGCGTCCAGGCCCATCGTCGCGGTGACGCTGGTGCCTGTGATGTTGCAGATGATCGTCGATACGGTGCCGGACCTTGCTGCCATGCGCTTTCCTGAACTGCGCCTGATTTACTACGGCGCCTCGCCCATCGCTGTGCCTCTGTTGCAACGCGCCATAGAAATCTTCGACTGTGACTTTACCCAGGGTTATGGGCAGACCGAGGCCAA
>CBDTVJ010000017.1:0-18500 GCA_965363655.1 uncultured Halieaceae bacterium
TTTCCGCCGCGGCACTGGTTGCGGCGTGGGCGGCGCGCCCTGTTTGGTGATTACAAGTTCGCGGGCACCTATGCAGCTCACCCGGATCCCAGGCAGGAAGCGTTTTTCTTCGGGCTGGTCAAGGAAGGGCTGGAGGATGGCGCATTTACCGAGGCGCAGTTGCGCGATGAAATCGCCCAGGGGCACTTGCGGCCGGATGCGCTGGAGCTGGTGGACGCGGCCTGATAGGGCATTTCGCTACCTTATCCGCAGGTGGGGCCCGGCCCAGTCAGTGCGGCTCAAGCAATACTATTTCAGGAATAGTTAAACACCGGATCCAGAATCTCAGCCAGTCGCTGGTCAATAGCAGCAACTTCCTCATCCGTAAAGTAATCCCGATACCCACCGACCTTGGCACGACGCACCTTGAAGCTGTTGGGATTATCCTTATCCCGCGGCATCATACGACCACCGGCCAGGCGAAACTGCTGCTTGCCTTCCATCTTCTTCATATTTTCGTAGGAAGAATACTCCACTGCGGCATTCAGCTGATCCTCAGTGGCATCTATCTGCGCAAAATCCAGCAAGCTGCGCAGCTCTTTGTGGGGCTCGGCGCGCAGGTCTTCGTAACGCAGCAGGTGGAAGTTTTCTACTTTGCCGGCTTCGCGGGCCCACAGATTCAGGTAATCCGCTACTGCCTGCATGCTGCCGCCATTGTCGCTCATGATGAAATCAAACAGGCTGATGTCGGTGCCCATAGGCGGATAATTATTGATCGCCACCTTGGTGGGCTTGATGCGGAACTTCCACTGGAAATACTGCGAGACGGCGACATCCCGTGGATCCCTGGCCAGCAACACGACGCGCTTATCGTAGAACGGCTGCTTTGTTTCAAAGTCGCCGGTAAAGTCCTTGATGTAGTTGTCGTGGGTAAAGAAGGTTTTGGGTACAGCCTTGTTGAAGTTGTGGAAGTTGTCGAAGCCGAGGATGGCGTTTTCGGGTAACTGGTACATTACCCGGAACAGGTGGGAAATCATCACCCGCAACCAGGTGCGTCCGCTCTTGCCGAAGGACACGAATACGATGTCGGCTTTGCGCAATTTGTCGAACTGCTCCACGCCGCGTAGCTTGCGCTCGGCGATCAGGATGTCAGTCTCGGATTCGCCGCGCATGCGCCAATGCAGAATACGGCGCGACAGTTTCTTGCGACCGGTCTGCGCCGCCTGGCGCAGGCTCTGGAATGTCATTTTCACGACGTTTCACTCCCGTAACCAAACATGGGATCTAGCTGGTCTACCATCTTCTCAAGCTGCTCGCACTGTTCGTCGGTGAAGTAATCCCGATAACCGCCGACCTTGGCCTTGCGCACTTTGAAGGACTGGGGGTTGTCTTTATCACCCGGCTTGACCCGGGCGCCACTACCCTTGAAGAACTTGTCCTGTTCCATTTTCTTCATATTGTCATAAGCTGCGAAATCCACCGCTTCCTGCACCTGCTCGGCGGTCACCTCAGTACCGGTGAAGGCCAGTATTTGGGCCAGTACTTCGCCAGGCTGCGTACGCATATCCTCGTAGCGCACCACCAACACATCCTTCAATTCGGGCATGGCCTGGGCCCAGCCGTTGAAGTAGTCCACGATGCGCGGCACACCGGCTTCCTTATCCAGTACAAAGTCCCAGGCATCGATATCGGCACCATGGGGAGGATAGTCGTTGATAAATTTCTTGTTGGGGCGCATGCGGAACTGCCATTGGAAAAACTGTGACACGGCAACATCCCGCGGGTCCCGCACCAGCAGCACAATACGCTTGCCCTTGAAGTGGCTCTTGGACTGCTGGTTGCCGGTGTAATCGCGCAGGTAATTGTTGTGGGTAAAAAAGACCGCCGGCAACTGCGCATCGCTGCCTTTGAGGTTGTCAAAGTCGAGCAAGTCACTGGCGTCCAGGCCGCCCTTCAATTGGTAGGCACGTGACAGCATCACCCGCAACCAGGTGCGGCCGGATTTCCCCCAGCTCATCAATACCCAGTCGCTGCGCTGCAGTTTCTTGAATTCCTCGCGACCACGCAGCCACCGCTCTATCTTCTTACGGCGCGCAGCGGGCAGCCAGAAACAGAGCAGCATGATGATGTGGCGTACCACGACCCGTGCCTTGTCGGCCATGTGCGGAGAATCCTTGATAAGGTCTTGAAAAGGAACGAAATAATACCGCAAAACCCCATTTTTCGCACTAGGGCCTATTACCACTATTGGACGCAGCGCAGGCATGTAATACCTGCTGCTAGAGCTGCAATACGGTGGCAAATCTTGATTTGCCGCACTATTAACAGCATTCGGGCCAAGCCTTCCTTGCCGGGTATCAGGGCAAGCTCTAAAATGCCCGCATGTCACTGGTCAACCTCAATGCCCTGCGCGAAGCGCCCCTGCAATCGGATCCCTTCGATTTTATGGTAGTGCCCGGCTTTCTCAGCCCCGAGGTGCTGTCCAGGGTCAATGCGGATTACCCTCAAATTGACAGCGCGGCCAACCACGCCCTGGAAAACCTGCAATCTGGCCCGGTTTTTGAGGCTTTGATGGAAGAAATGCAGGGACAGGACTTCGCCACCGTCCTGGGTGAGCGTTTTGATATGGATCTGGCGTCGCTGCCAACTACGGTGACCGTGCGCAAGTTTTGCGAGCGCACCGATGGCAACATCCATACCGATCACAAGAGCAAGGTCATCACTGTGCTGGTCTATTTCAACGAGGACTGGCAACACGAGGACGGCCAGCTGCGAATGTTACGCTCCAAGGGTGATATCGAGGATTACGTGGCCCAGGTACCCCCGCTGGGCGGTACCTTGCTGGCCTTCCGCCGCACCGACCACTCCTGGCACGGGCACACACAGTTTGTCGGTGAACGTCGCATGGTGCAGGTTAACTATCTTGACCAGAGCCCGCTGGCAGTTGCAGCGCAGCGCGTCAGTCGTTTTGGTACGCATTTTATGAAGAACGTTTTGGGGATGCGTTAGGCTCAGCTCCCCTTCTATCAAACTTTTCCACTCAATACCCGGGGCTTCCGTCGGGGGTGCCTTGGCAAACGGGTGCAAGATTTTTGTCGGTGACAGGCCGCTGCGGAACTCGACCAAAAATTGCTGCGCAATTTTTTGGGACTCGGACAGTCCTCGCGGAAGGACCCTGTCACCGACAAAAATCTTTAGCAGCACCCTAATTGTTTGCCAAGGCACCCCCGACAGAAGCCCCTACCAATGTGCCAAATTTGAATTACGGATGATGGAGGGAGCGGCCGGGGAGACGCCCCTCGAAAAATTGGCCGCGCTTAGCGCAGCAGGCGAACGCGGAATCTGTCCGCGAGGACTGCCCGAATCCCAAGTTTTCGCGCAGCGAAAAATGGTTGAGTTCCGCAGCGGCCGCGTTCGCCTGCGTAGCTGCGGCCTTTTCGAGGCGGCTCTGCCCGGCCGCTCCCGGCGTTCCTAACGCGAATTTCTAAAGAGAAGGAAAAAGCGACTCTATCCGACCGACAACAGCACCCACATCATCTGGAAGTTCCCCCTCCGGCTGCCGAAACGGCTGCCCCGACCAAACCGCAAACCCCTTATCCACCAGCAGCCGATGAAACGCACGGAAATCCCGGGTGGCACTGACTATCTTGAAGTAGTCCAGGTAATAGACCCCGCGCCCCAGCCGGTGCCGCCAGCGATCCCACGCAGACTGCTCACGCGGATTGAACAACCAGTGTGCCAACGAGCGCCGCCCCTGGTCCAGGTCTCCCAGCCAGCCACCAGGCAGCGGGAAAATAGCCAGCGGCTTGTGCAGATAGATCACTTCCACCTGCATCGAGACACTGTCAGCGGTAACAATAAAACCATCAGCACTACCCAGCAGCGCGCGGTAGGGGTTGTCCTGCGCATCAGCCGACCATTCATAGAACACCGCCTGTTCAGGCAGATCCCGGCGCAGCACATCAACCACCTCCGCCGTAGTACGCCGACTGGTAGTGACGTAGGGCGTCCCTCCCAATTCATCAACCACCCAGCGAGCGGTGCTCACCAGGTCTTCCGCCACCTTGCGGTTCATGATGAAGGGGTTTGTCTCGCCCCCCACCAGCATTGCGATCAACGGCTTGTCCAGGGCGGCAAAGCGCTCGCGCCAGGCCTCGGCCTCACTGGCCACATCCGCCTGCTCTATGCGCATCAGCGGCAATGTGGTGGGCATGAAATTGTGCAGTGGTGGCATCTGGTTTTCAGCGCTGGCTATCACCAGGGAAAAGTCCAGCATGTGGCCCGAGGACTTGCCCACCAGTACAATTTTCGTTTTATTAGCCGACTGCTGGCGAATCCACAGGGCCACCATGGAGGGGCGCCTGCCCACCGTCAGGATAAGATCCGGCCAGGGGCCTTCGATAGGGTCGGACTGGCTGAGATCCAGGTGATCCAGAGAGGGGCGGTATTTGGGTTTGCCCAGCACCCACTCGGGCTTCATGTGCACGTACTTGTGCTCCACCGGCCAGGGCAGGGCGTCGACGATGGTTTCTACCTGACCGTTATCACCGCGTTTGTCGCCCAGAATAACCCAGGTTCGAGGTGACACTGTCAGGCTTCCGTGCCTTCCTGGCAGTAGCCCAGTTCAGGCAGTATATTGGCCCGCACCAGGGCCTCCAGCTCCTCGACCTGATGGGCGTCGAAATCTTCCCTGTAGCCGCCGACCTTGCCGCGGCGCACCTTGTAGGTACTGGGGTCGTTGGCATTTACCAGTTTCATACCGCCCTGGCTGAAAGTCCCCTTGGTTTCCATTTTCTGCAGGTTTTCAAAAGAGCCCCACTCCACTGCGGCGCGCACTTCCTCTTCGCTGAACTCCTCGCCCATCAACTGGGTGATCTTGTGCAGCGTGGCAACAGGCTCAGCGCGCAGGTCTTCATAGCGGGCCAGCATGCCGTGGGGCAGGTCATGGATATTGCGCGCCCAGGTATTCTGGTACTCGATCAGGCTGGGCAGGCCGATATCAGAATGGCGCACAAACTCCCACATCTGCACCGTGTGACGATCTACCGGATTATCTATCCAGTGATTGATAAGTTCCTGCTTGGCCTTCGACTGGCGCTTGGTGAACTGGTGATACCAGGACACCGCGATATCGATCGGGTTGCGGGCCAGGAACAGCACCGGCTTGTGCCGCAGGGGGTTGTCCGGCGCGCCCGCCGCCAGCAACTTCCCAACCTCCCCCTCGTAGCTGTAGTAGCCATTGGTCGCCGCGAGCCGGGGAATTTCCGGGATCTTGCGGGCGAACTCATCAGTGTTGATCAGTTTCGACTCCGGCAAGTTGTAACGCAGCTGATACAGGCGCGAAATCATCACCTTGAGCCAGGTATTGCCGCTCTTGGGGTGACCGATAATGAGGAAATTGGCACTGTGTGCCTTGGCCAGTTCCAGCTCAGCCAGGTGCTTGCGGCGCAGGGCTACCCGGGTTTTCGCGGGCAGCGGCTGGGTTGGAATGAGAATCAATGCCTTCTTGACGCCATCACTCAGATTAAACATGTGCTTGCACTCGAGAGGGGGGCGGGCAGCCCGCGAAAAGCGTGTAATTATGCGGCATGCGGGCCAAAATGACCAGATGACGGGCGCTTGATGTACAATACCGGCCAGCCACCACAGGAACACTGTCTCCTTGATCATCGACCGCCATATCAGCTGGGAAATCTTGCGCCCCTTCTGCACCGGCCTGGGCCTGCTGGTCTTGATATTCATTGGCTTTTCGGCGGCGCGCCAGTTAACCCTGGCGGCCGAGGGCCAGCTGGATATGCTCACGGCCTTCAAGTTGATTGGTCTCAATACCCTGATTACCCTGGAAATCCTGGTCCCTTCTGCGTTTTTCTTTTCGGTGCTGTCGGCGATCGGACGCCTTTATCGCGATTCCGAGATGAGCGCAATTTATGCTGCAGGCGTCAGCCGCGCGCGCGTGCTGGAAGCAGTATTGAAACTGGCCCTTGTCGTCGCCCTGATCACCGGCCTTACGTCCATCCTGGGGCGCCCCTGGGCCTTTCGCACCAGCTACGAGTTGGAATCACAAGCGGCGGCGCAGTTCGACCTGAAAAAAATGTCTGCCGGAGAGTTCGTCAACATGGATGGCAGCGACTACACCTTTATCGCCGGTGACGTGGACCTGGAACGGGGCCTGCACAAAAAGGTGTTTTTGCAAAAAAGTTACCCCGACCAAGGCCGCTCCGAGATCATCGTCGCTGAGGCTGCCGCCATGCCTACGCTCAACCCTGGCCAGGCCAGCCAGGCCACGTTTTACAACGGCTACAACTACTTGCTGGATACACGCGAACGGCGCGATGTCACGATGCAATTCAAAGAGTTCGTGATACTGCTTCCCAACGAAGAGGCGCAGGAACGCTACCGGCGCAAAGCGGCCACCACCCTGGACCTGTCACAGTCCAGTGAACCGAAGGATATCGCGGAATACCAGTGGCGCATCACCACACCGCTGGCCACCATACTGCTGGCACTGATCGCAGTGCCCCTGGCTCGCTCGGCACCGCGGGAGTCCCGCTTTCGTAACGTCGCCATTGCCCTGCTGGTCTACATCACCCTGTTCGCCATGGTCAGTGTGTTACGCACCTTCATTGAACAGGGCAAACTGGGGGCCATTCCTGGCCTGTGGACAGCGTACGGCCTGCAGGCAATATTGCTGGTCATCCTGGTCAGGCAACCGAGATTCAAGCGCCGATGATCCTGCTGCGTTATATCGGTTTAAACCTTGCCAGGGGCTGGCTGCTGGTGATGCTGGTGCTGGCATCGATATTCGGCCTTATCGGTTTCACCGAGGAGCTGGGCCGCACCGCCGGGGACTACAACGCCATGGCCGTGGCGCGTTATACGCTGCTTATCCTGCCCAACCAAATGGTTAGCCTGGCCCCGGTCATCGCCCTGCTTGGCAGTATTGTGGCGCTGGCCAGCCTGGACCGCTGCAACGAGCTCACCATCATCAGCTGTACCGGCTTCCCACTGCGTAAATTGCTGGGCGCCATTTTGCTACCTACAGTACTACTCATGGCCGCCCTGTGGGCCTGCATGGAGTACATCACGCCACAATTGCAACAGTCTGCAGAGCGGGCAAGAAGCGAGCTGCGTGATGGCGAAGGCGGCTGGATTCCGGACGGCGGGGTCTGGTCTACCGATGGGCTGCGCTATATCCACCTGCGCAGAATGTCGCGGGAAAATGTACCCCGTGCCATCGACCTGTATGAGTTCGATGAGAGTGGGCAGCTGGTGCGCGCCCTGCGCGCCAATAAAGCCGAAGTCAACAAGGACCGGAGCTGGCTGTTTCAAACGGTCAAGGAGAAGATACTGATTGATGGCGAACTGGTGACCCGCCACCACAAAGAGCTGGAGATCGCCAACCTATGGTCACCGCGTGAATTGCCTACATTGACCCTACGCGACGATAGCATGAGCCTGTCCGTACTCTATCGTTACAGCCAGTATCTGGCGAGCAACGAGCAACCGGCAGCTCAATACCTGAATACCTTCTGGCAGAAACTGATGATGCCCCTGACCGTATGTGCGATGGTGTTGCTGGCCACCCCGATCAGCGCTTCCGTGACGGCCGGGCGTGATCGCAGTTTCGGGATCAACATCGCCATTGGCGCGGTTCTGGGTATAATCTTCTACCTGAGTGCGCAGATCATCTTTGCCCTGGGGCAACTGTTGCACTGGAGCATACCGGTGGTGGCGGTTTTGCCGGCCCTGACCATCGGCTTGTGCGCGCTGATTCTGCTGCGCCGCATGCGCTGGTGAAGGCCGTGCCGAGCCGGGAGCGATACACCATAATGCACGTCTGCCTGACAACCCTTTGTGCCACGGGAGCTATTTTCGCATGGGCCTGATGCTCAACTTTTTTCGGGCCTACCGCTGGCAAACCGTGCTCATGTTACTGGCCCTGCTGCTCTCAGGTGTCGCCGAGGGCATTGGGCTGTCTGCGTTGCTACCCCTGCTGAACATTGCACTGGGTTCCGAGGCTACCACTATGATCCCCGGTGCTGCTGCGGCAGAGCAGAACGGGTTTGAAGCCTTCGTCATCGCGACCCTGGCAAGCCTCGGTATTGCCCCGACGCTCGGTAACATGCTGATGATAATGCTCGGTGGCGTCACTTTCAAAAGCCTGTTTCTGCTGGTGGCCCAACGACAGGTCGGCTATACCTCCGCCCAGGTTGCCACCGACCTGCGTCTGCAGTTGCTGCGCAGTGTACTGCGCAGCAAGTGGGAGTATTTTTTACACCAGCCCGTGGGCAAACTGACCAACGCCCTGGCCAGCGAAGCCCATCGCGCCTCCGCTTCCTTTGTCAACGGCGCCACCGCCATTAACTTCCTGATCCAGGCCCTGATATACGGCGGCGTCGCGTTCGCCCTGTCGTGGCGCGCCTCACTGGTTGCCATTGTGGCGGGCACCCTGGTGATCGGCCTGTCCCATTTCCTGGTAAAGGTCACCCGCAAGGCAGGCAGCAAGCAAACCCGGCTGATGGCGTCCCTGATGGCCAACCTCACCGACACACTGCAGTCCGTGAAGCCGCTAAAAGCCATGGCGCGCGAGCATCTGGCCGACCAGGTACTGGCCCATGACACCAACAAACTGAACAAGGCGCTGCGCCGCCAGGTGCTGAGCGGGGCGGTACTGAACTCCGCCCAGGAACTCATGTTCACCGCGTTCATCTGCCTCGGTGTTTACGTCGCGATCGATCGCTTCAATATGGATTTACCCACGGTTGTGGTACTGGTTGTAGCGCTGGGCCGGGCTTTCTCCTTCTTTGGTAAGGTGCAGAAGCAGTACCAGAAGCTGGCACAGGGCGAGAGCGCCTACTGGGCACTGGCTGACGCCATCGATTCTGCTGATCAATCCCGGGAAAACCTGGACGGCGGCAAAACGCCGCAATTCAAGCAGGCTATTACTTTCAACGGGGTGAGATTTGATTACGACAAGCATCCGGTTTTTACGGACCTGTCCCTGAGTATCGAAGCGGGATCCCTCACCACCCTGGTAGGCCCCTCCGGATCGGGTAAAACCACGATCATCGATTTGACCATAGGCCTGCTGCAGCCACAGGCCGGAGAAATCCTGCTGGACGGCACGCCCCTACAGGAAATAGACATCAAGCAATGGCGGGGCATGATAGGTTATGTGCCCCAGGATACGCTCCTGTTGCACGACAGTGTTCTCCACAACGTCACCCTGGGAGAACCCAGCCTGGGCAAGGATGACGCGGAGCGGGCCCTGCGCGCCGCCGGGGCATGGGATTTCGTATCCAGTCTTGCTGAAGGATTGGACACCATAGTGGGCGAGCGCGGCGGCAAGCTTTCCGGCGGACAGCGCCAGCGCATTGTGATCGCCCGCGCCCTGATCAACCAGCCGCGGCTGCTGATCCTGGATGAGGCCACCAGCGCCCTGGACAAGGACAGTGAGGAAGTCGTGAGGCAAACCATGGAAGTCCTCAAGGGGCAGCTGACCATACTTGCCATATCGCACAATCGTGCCATGGTACAGGCGGCGGATCGGGTTTATCAGTTAGCGGATGGCAACGCACTGCTGCTGGACACAGCCGCTCAGTCAGACCTCTCCAAGTAACTTGCGCACGGCGCTCACAGCGCGCTGTAAATCGGATTCTCCCGGCACTCTGGCCGTTGCCAGTATCTCGTCGGACCACACCACATAGCCGGACTGGCGCAGTTGACTGTGCACCAGGGTGATGTCCCGACTCAGGGGCTGCCACAGCCAGCGCAACAGGAATGCATACAGGGCACCGCCGAGGCGGAAGTCCCGCTCTGATTCCTCGCTGGGATCACGCATACCCCCCAGGTCGAAAATCATCACCGGTTTACGCGTGGCACAGGCCTCCGACAGCATGGCGATACTGTCGCCGGTCACGATCAGGCGATCCGCCCAGGCCAGGATACCCATATAAGGATTCTCGTTGTCCGCCGCTTGCCAGCGATAGAAATAGTTGGGCACAGTGATCGCCTCCTGCAAAGCGTTCACTGCCGCCTTGCTGGTGCGGGAACTGGTCGAGACCAGCAGCGATCCACCGTGGGCACTGGCCATGCGCGATGCCTGCTGCCCCAGGCGAGTGGCCGCTTTCGGCCCCAGGGTGAAGGGGCCACTGTCGCCGCCGGCAACCACTGCGAAATGGGGTCGCGGCAAGTCGGCGAAGGCGGCCTCCCATTCTTCCCTGGCCTGCGACAGACGCTGCGCGGTGACACTGTGCAGGGTCAGCAGGTTGTTCAGCACATTGGGGTGTTCCGGCACGCGATACTGGGGTGTGGTTACTACCAGGTCGAACTTGTCCAGCGAAGCCCAGGGGCGCCCCACGTGCACATAGCGCGTCTTGCCCCCGGACTGGGCTCGAATCCAGCGGCACACCGGCTCGTTGCGCACACCGCAAGCAATCACCAGGTCAGGCCACGGCGCCACCAGCTTGGCGGCGGAGCCAGCCGTTATTCCCCGCAGGGTAGACTGCCCCAATACATGGGGCAGGAACACGTGGCTGCGGTAGCTCAGTACCTTGGTTTCGCAGGGCCAACCCAGGGCGTCGACCAGCGCACGCACCTGTCCGCGCTCCCCTGCGCGGTAAGCGTCTATCAACCAAATAACTGGCATTAACATTCGTCCATGGGTATAGTTCGAGCCTTCGAAATCTAGCGATTTACCCTGGATGACGCAAGGGCAGCATTGACATGACTGACTACAAAGAATACCTCGATTTCCTCTACAGTGCCCTCGAATCCCAGAACAAAAAAAACCTGGAGCTGACCGAGAGCACCGCCCTGGTGGCTGACATCGGCCTCAGTTCCCTGGAAGTCATGGAGTTCATCGAGAAGATCGAGGACCACTTCGACATTTCCATCCCATTGAATATTCTCCCGGACGTAAACACAATTGGCGACCTGGCTGGCAAGGTCAGGGAACTCAACCTCTGAGGTTCGCCAGGCCGGTAGCGAGGTAGATATCCCATGTTGTTCGATAAATTCCAGGCAATGGCCGATTTCCAGGCCGAACTGGCCCAACGCGATGTACAGCCTTTCGGCGCAGTCACTGAAAAAATCCTCTCCGCCACCGAAGGCGTGGTGCAGGGTCGTAAGGTGATCCTCGCCGGCACCAACAACTACCTCGGTTTGTCCTCTGACCCGCGCTGCATCAAGGCCTCCCAGGACGCCGCGGCGCGTTGGGGTACCGGCACCACCGGCTCGCGACTGGCCAACGGCTCATTCGCCGAGCACCAGGCCCTGGAAACTGAAATTGCCCAATTTTACGGTGTGGATCACGGCATTGTGTTTTCCACAGGCTATGCCGCCACTATGGGCATGTGTGCCACCCTGGCCGGCCCCGGTGACGTCATTTTGATGGACGCGGACAGCCACGCCAGTATTTACTCCGGCGTCAAACAGAGCGGTGCGGACATCATCCGTTTCAAGCACAGTGACCCGGAAGACCTGGCCAAACGCCTGCGTCGCCTGGGCGACCGCGCCAACCAGGCGCTGATCATCGCCGAGGGCATCTACTCCATGTTGGGCGATGTTGCCCCTCTGCAGGAGATTGCCGCGGTCAAGCGCGAGTACGGCGGTTACCTGTTTCTCGATGAGGCGCACTCCATGGGCGTACTGGGGGAAACCGGCCGGGGCGCGGCCCAGGCCGCCGGGGTGGAAGCGGATATCGACTTCTTCGCCGGCACATTCAGTAAAAGCCTCGGGGCTATCGGCGGTTTCTGCGTCAGCCAGCACGCCGAACTGGAGGCCATCCGCTTCTGCATCAGCGCCTATATCTTTACCGCCTCCTCCTCGCCCTCGGTCATTGCATCGACCCGGGAGTCACTGCGAATTATTACGGCGGAGCCGCAACTGCGCGAAAAACTGTGGGACAACGCCAACCGTCTCTACGACGGGCTTAAATCACTGGGTTTACCCGTGGGCCCGACTGCCAGCCCCGTGGTGGCAGTGGAAATGGTAGACCGTTCCGCCACCATCGATTGTTGGCAAGCACTGATGGCAGCGGGTATCTACGTCAACCTGGTGATTCCGCCCGCCTCCCCCTCAACCAATTTCCTGCTGCGTAACAGTGTCAGTGCAGCCCACTCCAGCGAACAGATCGACGCGATCATCGCCGCTTATGCCAGCCTGCTGGCAAGCGGCCTCATCGCCCCCAACCAGGCCGCCTGATGGAACAGATCATAATCACCGGCAATGGCCCATTGCGCGGCGAAGTCGCCGTTGCCGGCGCCAAGAATGCCGCACTCCCTATCATCGCCGCTTCGCTGTTAAGCGCGGAGCCCCTGCGCATCAGCAATATCCCGAACGTGCGCGATATCGACACTGCCCTGCAACTGATGGCGTTGCTGGGGGCCAAGGTGGAGCGCTCCGACACTGAGCTGGTCATAGACAGCAGCCAAGTGCACTCGGTACACGCACCCTACGAACTGGTCAAGACCATGCGTGGCGCCATACTCATGCTGGGGCCGTTACTGGCTCGCTTCGGGGAAGCGGATGTGTCCCTGCCCGGCGGCTGTGCGATCGGTTCGCGGCCGGTGAACGAGCATATCTCTGGCTTGGCCGCCATGGGCGCGGAAATTCACATCGAGGCAGGCTATATCAAGGCCAAGGCGAGCCGCTTGCAGGGCACCCATTTCGCTTTTGATGTGCCCTCAGTAACCGCCACCGAAAACCTGCTCATGGCCGCGGCCCTGGCAGACGGTGTCACCACACTGGAAAATTGCGCGCTGGAGCCGGAAGTCGGTGACCTGGCCCTGCTGCTGGAAGCCATGGGCGCAAGAATATCCGGTGCCGGCACCAGCACCATCACTATCGAGGGCTCAACCAGCCTCCACGGCGCCAGCCACAGGGTGCCGCCAGATCGCATCGAGACCGGCACCTTCCTGGCCGCCGCTGCCGCCACCCGCGGTGATATCCGCGTGACCAATACCAATCCGGATTTCCTGCACCACGTGCTGGGCAAGCTGGAGCAGGCGGGCGCGCGACTGGAGTTGGGTCCGGACTGGATCCACATCGATACGGCGGGCAAGCGCTGCCAGGCAGTGAATATACACACCGCCCCCTACCCCGCCTTTCCCACCGACATGCAGGCCCAGTTTATGGCCCTTAACGCGCTGGCAGAAGGCACCGCCACGGTGGTCGAGAATATTTTTGAAAACCGCTTCATGCACGTTGCCGAATTGCAGCGCATGGGCGCCGATATTGAATTGCAGGGCCACACGGCCATCGTGCGTGGGCGCGAACGCTTACAGGGAGCGCCCGTCATGGCCACTGACCTGCGCGCTTCCGCATCACTGATCATTGCCGCCCTGGCCGCCGATGGCGAGACCACCATCGACCGGGTCTATCACCTGGATCGGGGCTATGCCAATATCGATACCAAGCTGGCCGACATGGGCGCCCTGATTCGTCGCGTATAGGAATCGCTGGATGATGCCACAGTGCTTCGCACAACTCTCCGACCCTCACCTGAGCTCCCTTGAAAACGTACGCGCCCGGGATTTGCTCAATAAGCGGGCACTGGGCTACCTCTCCTGGCGGCGGAAACGGCGCTTCGAACACCGCCCCGAGGTTCTGGCGGCCCTGCAACGGGATCTGTCTGGCATTGAACTGGACCAGCTACTGGTCACCGGCGACCTCACCCACATCGGCCTGCCCCAGGAGTTCGAGCAGGCCCGGCAATGGCTGCAACAATTGGGCGATCCGCGAGAAGTGGCACTGGTACCCGGCAATCACGACGCCTGCGTGGCCGCCCCCTGGCAAACCACTTTCGCCCTGTGGCAGGCGTACATGGCAGCGGATGACGAGCGCGACGCACCCGCGTCTGCCACCCGCTTTCCCACCCTGCGGGTGCGCGGGTCCATTGCTTTTATCGGCTTATCCACCGCCTGTCCCAAACCACCGCTGATGGCCACGGGGACCGTCGACGAGGGCCAGCTGAGCCGACTGCCCGCCCTGCTGGAGGAAACGGGCAGGCAGGGCCTGTTCCGCGTGGTTTACCTGCACCACTGCCCCCTGCAGGGACAGGAGAAATGGCGCAAGCGCCTGACCAATGCCGGACAGGTGCAGGAACTATTGGTGCAGCATGGCGCCGAGCTCGCACTGCATGGGCACGGCCACCGGGAACATTACAATGAGCTGGAAACCTGTCACGGCGTACTGCCGGTCATCGCGGTCCCGTCAGCCTCCGCGCTGGGCTTACACGGGGCGGATGTCGCCCGCTACAACCGCTACCAGGTAGAACGCAAAGAGGGGGGCTGGCGAGTGCGCATAGACTCCAGGCACTTCCGGCCGGAGTCAGGAGAGTTTGGTGAGGGTAGCAGCAGGTTGCTGGAGCTCAACCGCTAGACAGGCTTCAGGCGTCTTCCTGCGCAGCCTTCTCCAGCGCACCCTTAACCAGCATCAGGTCGGCGATAGAGTCCACATCAATAGCAGCATTGGCATAGGGCAGGATAACTGCGCGTATGCGCAAACCCAGTCGTTTACTGAGCTTGGCCAGCGCTTCTTCCAGTGACAGCAAGCCCAGGCGATAGCGTATAACCGCCCACCAGCCCAACAGGCCTATCACTACCAGTGGCTTTTTGCGCTCCTGCTCAATCTTGCGCCAGAACTTGGCGGCGCGCCGACCCTCGGGGGTAATGAAGGCAAACAGGTTGCAGCCACAGAAATCACCATCGCTGAAATGCAGCACGGTCTTGCGGATACCCGGGTAGGCCTCCGCGACCAGAGCGTAGGGCGCTAACCCCACCGCGACATCCACGTCATCGGCCAGGCTCTGGCGACCAAAAGCGTCGACAATTTCAGGCGTCAGCAAGGGGTGGTCGGCGGTCGTAAGCAGTACCGCTTCTTCCGGCCCCAGACCTCGCATCGCGCTATAGGCACTGGTGCTGGGGCTGATGCCGGGCTCAGACCAATTGATTTCACCATCGTCCACCCATTGCTGCAGGGCATCGTCGGTCGCCACCTCGCTGGCCTCCGGCCCCGCCATCCAAATCTGGCTCACCACCCGGGAAGTCCGCAGGGAATTGAGCACCCGACGCACCATCGGGGTGCCGTCCAGGTCGATCATGGCCTTGCTGCCGGCCTTGGTGTGATTGATCAGGGAATCCGCTTTGCTGCGGTCACCAGCCAGCACAATGGCGGTCATCTGGTGCGTTTCCGGGTCAAGTTGCATAGGGCTACAGTTCTTTTTGGTAGACGCGATAGCGTTTATACGCCTCGCCGCCAATGGTTTCAATGATATTGCGCATGCCGTCGTTGTCTTCGAGGATCCAGCCCATCTCCACGTCAGTCACTCCGCGGGCATGTAAAGCCTTGCGCACGGCGTCTATTACCATGAAAGCCAGCGTCGGGCCCAGGCGAGAGTGCTGGTAGCTTTGCCTGACTCCCATCAGGGGAACCCGCGCAGTGCGGGGGTGCCGCACTTTCAGGCGCCACAGGAGTTTGGCCCAACCGAAGGGCAGGAGGCGGCCGTTGAGGTCGCGGGCCGCTTCGTTGAGATTGGGCAGGGCGACGATGAAGGCCACCGGTTCACCGTCATATTCAGCAATCTGGATATAATCGTCCGGCATCAATTTGGTGAGGGTGGTGACAGTCTCAGCCCACTCGGCATCCACCAGGGGCACAAAGCCCCAGTTGTCACGCCAGGCATCATTGAAAATTTCCAGCATGATCGCCGCATCGGCCAGTAATTCCTTGCGACGCACGCTGCGCACCACAACCCGGTCTGACACGCGGCTCGCCAGGCGCTCCATGACACGGGGCGCCTCAAAATCCGGGCGAACATGATAGGCCAGCAGGTCTCTCGCCCCTTCGTAGCCCTGCGCCTCGATGGCGGGTCCATACCAGGGCAACGCATGCCCCATCAATACGTAGGGCGGCGTGGAAAACCCGTCAACCAGCAGGCCCACTTCATCATTCACGTGCAAATTGAAGGGACCGCGCACCTGTCGCATGCCTTCGCTGCGCAACCAGTCCTCTGCGGCGCCAAACAGGGCCGCTATGATGGCTGGGTCTTCATCTGCTTCCAGCATGCCGAAATAGCCTGTGGCATCATCGTGTTGCTGCAGGTGCAGCTCGTCAATCTGGGCGCTGATGCGACCCACCGGCTCGCCTTTGCGGTAGGCAATCCAGGCGCGCCAACGGGCGTGTTCAAAAAAATGATTTTTGGGAGAGACCTGCTCGCGTTTCATCAAGTCCAGCGGAGCAATCCAGGCCGGGTCAGACGCATAGATGCGATGAGGCAGTTGGAGAAACTGGCGCATCTGCCTGGGTTGGGTAACCACCTCAACGGAGAGGGGTGCATCATCAATATCGCTCATGGCAGGCTGGCAGTGACGCTCGGGCTATGTGATGGAAGGGCAGTATACAGGCGAATCAGCGCTATGGCACCCACGCGAGGCCATGGCCTGTGGTTGCCCGGTAATCAGCACAGACTGCCCCGGAGGCTCAGCAGAAATTCTGGAAAACGGCCATTTTGGCGCCCTGGTCGCGGTGCGGGATGACGGGGGTATGGCCCAGGCCATTGGGTCAGAATTGGACAGCCCAACACCCCGGGATCTGCTGCTGCACAAAGCGGAGGATTTCTCGGTTGAAGCCGCCGCCAGTACCTACCTGGCCTTACTGGACAAGACTTGCCGCGGCGCCCTGGAGGGGCACAAATCCCCCTCTGCCACGCCCATAAGCACTTAAATAACAAATAGTTACATAATTTTATCCCACGGCCCCAAATTCACCCAGCGGGGTGCTGTACAAGCAGCAGCGCTGCCCCTATCGGGGTATGCCGGGGCGCTGCTTACAACCCTGCAAGTGCCCCGTTTGAAGAATCCAGTGGTATTATTACGCATGAGCTGAGAATACGAAAATGTTAGGATCACATCCTGTCAGGCAATACATTTTCAAGCCTGAACAAAGGGACGCCCACATGTACTCATACTTGTACAGAACGCAGAAAGTGGCCCGTAAAACCAGTTGGGAGTTTTAAAATTCCTGTTCGCTTCCCGGAAGATGGGACAGTGAATGGTTTTTTATTAATCATGTATCAGCGCTGACCCACATAGCGCTCTAAGAGAGGGCAGTTCATTGTCAAAACTTAACCTAGATGCCACCCCCACTAAGCATGAATTGTCATTCCGCCCCGCTGACTTCAACACCTTAACCGAGGCGCTTGACTATGCAGCGCAAGGTGAAACCGGCTCCAATTTTTATACCGGCCGCGGCGCTATCTACGCCAGCGTCAGCTATAGCGATTTGCGCGCACAAGCCATTGAGCTGGCTCACCAACTAATGGGCCTGGGCCTGGACAAGGGCGATCGTGTGGCCCTGGTCGCCGAAACCAACCCTGACTTTATTCGTTTTTTCTATGCCTGCCAGTATGCCGGACTGATTCCAGTAGCCCTGCCCGCCTCCGTCAAGGTTGGCGCACACGCTGCCTACGTGGCGCAGCTCAAGCGCCTGCTGGAAGCCAGTGACGCCGCCATCGGCATGGCCTCGGAGGGTTACCTGCCCTTCCTGCAGGAGGCCAGTGAGGGCCTGTCCCTGCGCATGGTGGACATGCCTGAAGCCTTTTACCAGCTGCCCAGCGACGAACAGCCCCTGCACACGGCAGCAGCCGATGATATCTCCTACATCCAGTACACCTCCGGTAGCACACGCTTCCCGCGTGGTGTGGTCATCAAGCACAGTACCGCGATGGCGAACCTGCAGGGCATAATTTCCCACGGCCTGAAGATGAACAGCGAAGACCGCATGATGTCCTGGCTGCCCTTCTACCACGATATGGGGCTGGTGGGCTTCGTACTGGTACCCATGGCCGCCCAGGTATCTATCGATTACCTGGATACGCGCGAGTTTGCCATGCGCCCACGCCAGTGGCTGAACCTCATGACCCAGACCCGCGCCACCATCTCCTTCGCCCCCTCCTTTGGTTACGACCTCTGTGCGCGCCGGGTCAGGGAGAGCGACATCGAGAATTACGATCTGAGTAACTGGCGGGTGGCCGGTATCGGCGCGGAGATGATCCGCCCACAGACCCTGGAGCATTTTGCTGAGATCATGGAACCTGCCGGCTTCAACCGCCGCGCATTCCTCGCCTGTTACGGCATGGCCGAGTGTACCCTGGGCGTCAGCTTTTCACCGCTGTCCACCGGCTTCACCACACACCATATCGATAGCGACCATCTCTCGGATCACCACGAAGCCGTGCTGCTGGACGAAAATGACACACAGGGCCGCGGACGTCACTTTGTTAACTGCGGTGTACCGCTGCCCAATTTTGAAGTTGAAGTGCGCGATGATGACAAGGTCCTGGGTGACTGGCAGAGCGGCGTAATCTACCTGCGCGGCCCCAGCGTCATGTCGGGTTACTTCAACCTACCGGAAGAGTCCAGCCACGCACTGTGTGAAGACGGCTGGCTGAACACCGGGGACATCGGTTACCAGGTGGATGGTGTGCTCACTATCACCGGTCGCAAGAAAGACCTGATTAT
>CBDTVJ010000018.1:0-18391 GCA_965363655.1 uncultured Halieaceae bacterium
CACCACATCAATCAGTTTATTCAGGTGCTTAGTGATCTGCTCGATACGCAAATCACTACCATCGGTAGTCAGCGTAAGACGTGACAACGTCGGGTCATCCGTGGGTGCCACATTCAAGGTTGCG
This sequence comes from uncultured Halieaceae bacterium, assembly GCA_965363655.1. Lineage (GTDB taxonomy): Bacteria > Pseudomonadota > Gammaproteobacteria > Pseudomonadales > Halieaceae > Marimicrobium. The sequence goes on from CBDTVJ010000018.1 coordinate 125, forward strand.
ATATTGTAGCCGCGCTGCGCAAACAGGCCGACCACACGCGACAAAGCTCCGGGCTCATTTTCCAACAACATTGAAATTATCCGTCGCATGTCAGGTCCTCTCATTCTTGCTGAGCCACATATCCTTCATGGAGCCATTGGGAGCAATGTGCATGGGGTATACATGCTCCATGCGATCAATAAAGACATCCACGAACACCAGCCTGTCCTTCATGGCAAAGGCCTCGTCCATCGCCTTGTCCAGGTCCTCCAGCTTATGCACCTCTATGCCGACGTGGCCGTATGCCTCCACCAGCTTGACGAAATCGGGCAGGGAATCCTCGTAAGTACTCATGGCATAACGCCCCTCGTACTGCATGTCCTGCCACTGTTTCACCATACCCAGGTAGTTGTTGCGCAGGTTGATGATCTTCACCGGGGTGTTGTATTGGGTGCAGGTCGAGAGCTCCTGGATATTCATCTGGATGCTACCTTCACCTGTCACACAGGCCACATCCTTATCAGGAAAGGCCAGTTGGACCCCCATAGCCGCAGGCAAACCGAAGCCCATGGTGCCCAGGCCACCGGAATTTATCCAACGCCGAGGCTGGTCGAAGCGGTAGTATTGGGCGGCAAACATCTGGTGCTGACCAACATCGGAGGTGACATATGCATCGCCATTCGTGGCCCTGTACAGACTCTCGATCACCTGCTGCGGCATGATCATGTCACTTTCACGGTAGCGGCGCCCCGACAATAAGCCATGGGAAGCGCGCCAGTCCTCAATCTGTTGCCACCAGCGCTCCAGGGCATCCACATTGGGTAAAGTGCTGTCTTTCTCCCGCAGCTGCCCGATTTGCGACAGCATTTCTGTCAGCACGGACTGCACCGGGCCTACAATGGGAATATCCGCCATCACCGTCTTGGAGATAGATGCGGGGTCCACATCGATATGGATTATCTTGGCGCCAGGACAGAACTTGTCCACCGTATTGGTAACCCGGTCGTCGAAGCGCGCACCGATCGCCAGAATACAGTCACTGTGGTGCATGGCCATATTGGCTTCGTAGAAGCCATGCATGCCCAACATGCCCAGAAATTGGCGATCACTGCCGGGGTAGGCCCCAAGACCCATCAGGGTATTGGTTACCGGGTAATTGAGTTCCCGGGCCAATTGCGTGAGCAATTCACAGCCCTCTCCCAGGATCACACCACCCCCGGCATAGATCACCGGGCGCTTGGCTGCAAGCAGCATTTTGGCCGCTTTCTTGATCTGGCCGGTGTGCCCGCGCTGCGCCGGAGAATAGGAACGCATCTTGACTGTTTTCGGGTAGTCATATTCGAACTTTTCGTCCGGCCGCGTTAAATCCTTGGGAATATCGATAACCACGGGACCGGGACGACCGGTAGACGCTATATGGAATGCCTTCTTGATCATGCCGGGCAGCTGCTCGGTCCGCTTTACCATGAAGCTGTGCTTCACGATGGGTCGCGATATACCTACCATGTCCGTTTCCTGGAAAGCATCCTCCCCGATCAGGTGACTCTGCACCTGGCCAGACAGTACCACCATAGGAATCGAGTCCATGTAGGCCGTGGCTATTCCAGTAATCGCATTGGTAGCACCGGGGCCCGAGGTGACCAGTACCACGCCCGGTTTCCCTGTAGCCCGCGCGTAACCATCTGCAGCGTGGGTAGCCGCCTGTTCATGGCGCACCAGCACATGGGGCACCTTGCAGTCCTTGAACAGGGCATCGTATATATGTAGTACCGCGCCACCGGGGTAGCCGAAAATATATTCAACTCCCTCATCTTCCAGGGCACGGGCGATCATCTCACCGCCGGATAACAACTCCACAATCAATCTCCAATTTAAAACGCCCGGCGCGTAACCCTCACCGGAACATTCCAATTTATGTGTGGACGTTGCTGCGCGAATACCAGGAACCGGTATTCGAAAAGCCACGCCACCCCCAATCAAGCTCGATACACTGCCCGGAACTCACCCCCAGGAACACTCCTTGAGGGATATACGATCACGAACAGCCTGTGTATCGGTCGCCCTGCGGGGTAGCGCAGTGTCTGGCCCTCAATTCGGCCGGTATGACACGAATTGAATACGGGACTCACAAGCAGCTGTAGCGAATAATCAGATCACAACAGTAAACCAGAGGCCGAGGGTACTCGACGTTAGCCGTTGCCACATGTAAGACAGCTATATTGTTGGCGCGAAGTCGCCTAAAGTCAACCTTCAACAACAAAGGGACCCTCTTTTGCCGTAATTATGCCCAATTGCCTAACGAGGGCTTGTGGGGTATTTTTAGCCTAGGTAAGCAGGATAATTCTTGGGAAGATATGTAATGCGAACACTGATCAAATGTACGCTGTTAGCTGCGTGCCTGGCCACGGGCATGAACATTTTGAACGCCGCCGCTGGCGAGGTGTACTACCGCTGGGTTGATGAACGCGGCAACCCCACGCACAGTGACCGGCCACCGCCCAAGGGCATCGATTACGAGGTTATTACTACTGGTTCCAACTTCAAGCGTGAGGTTGACGCCGAGGAAGGCGTCGTACCACTGGAAGTCAAACCCAATCCCGGTAATGAGTTCGAAGTAGTCACCGAAAAGAGCGCTGTCAAAAAGAACCCTGAGTATTGTTCTCGGGCCAAAGACAACCTGGTCCAACTGAACACGAGAGCGCGTATTCGGACACGCAACGAAAACGGCGAGGTCTCCTACCTCACCGAGGAAGACAAAGCTACGGAGCGCAAAAAAGCCCAGGACGCGATCGATGCGTACTGCGATTAACTATTCCTAAAAGAGAGAAGTACTACTTTGAAACCCGTTTTTCGACATAGTCTCAGTACACTTTTGATGCTTGTGTTAACCGCAGGTAGCCTTGAAAGTGTGGCTGCAACAAACTACTACCGCTGGATTGACGAACGGGGCAATACGATTCACAGCGATCGCCCGCCGCCAACAGGAGTGGATTATGAAGTGGTCCGCACTGGCGCCAGTTTCAAACGCCCGGGATCCTCAGACGAAGCGCCGGGCACAGAGCCTGGCGGAGACGGTGAAGCGGGTCAGGCAGATGCTGCGGCAGCAGCAGCCCAGAGCCAACAAGATCCCGAGCTTTGTGCGAGCGCCAAGAACAATCTGGATGCTCTCACCAATTCGGACAGGGTCACCATGCGCAATGAAAAGGGTGAGGTCCATGTGCTCACAGCCGAAGAGATCAAAATGAACATCCAAACCACCCGCGGACAAATCGAGGCGTTTTGCGAGTAGTTTTCAGGCGCGACTGATAAACCTCGTGGGCACTCACTGCAACGGCCCATGAGGTGCTATCCCCCACCGGTCACTACATTACTTCGGGAAATTCTCGTAGAATTGCTGGAAATAGCTATCACTGAAGCTGCCTTTTCCAGCCACAATACATTCAACTATAGAAACCGCTGGGCTCTCGCCTCCGCCTATCTTGTAGGCATTGGCCTTCTTAGCCGCTGCCTGCGCTGTGGCCCGTGCGTCAGACTGGACCATCACTAATCCGGCGACGCCATCCTTGGTCTGTACCTCACAGGCATAGGTGACCTGGGGAAGTTGGGCGGATGCCGTTCCACTCACCAAAGTGGCGAGTAAGATCAGCCCGGGGCGAAACATTTTCACTACATTAACTATATTGGCCATGTCGAATACCTTTCCTGGGGGTTCACCAACATTCTGTGTCGGTGGTACCCGTTGCTGTCCTGGTGCCGTTTGAGTTGAGTATAAAGCTGGTACATCTCGTATCTTTAGTTTGTGGTGAGCCGGTCGCCGGTGTCGCGGTTAGCTTGTAACAGGTTGCGATCTTGGAAGTTCCCCCGTCACAATCTTTAGCCTCGATACTGTAATGTCCATCGGTAGAAATATAGGGATTAGTCGTATAGCCCAGGTCCTCCATATCGAGGGTATATGTGGACCGATCAAGCATGTATTTTTCCTGACGGCCCGCAGCATCCATCAGGGCAGACATGCCATCGGCACGTCGCCCCTTTTCCAGGGATCCTTTATAGGCGGGTAAAGCCACCATCATCAGGACCCCTACAATGACTACCACGATCATCAACTCGATTAACGTGAAACCTCTTTGCCTGCTTCTATTCACCCTTAGTACTCCTCTCGGTACCAGTAGTTACCGAACGGTGCTGGGAATGTCTCGTACAAGTTGCATACGCCGTTGTTACAATCTGGTGGGTTATCCGGATCCGGAGTTCTCGGCGGAGTACCAGGCGGCAATACAAAGCTGATTTCATCATCGATGACAATCACCGAGGGTGTATCCGGAATGATTGGGCCGAGAGGAATAATTTGGCGCTCGCCATTATAAATATCAACCACGTACAATTTACCCTCACCAGATCGAGGTTCGCAGGTATTGATATTGGTGATAATGCTGGCCGGGGTAAAGGTTGTGAATGCTACCCTGCCCGCAATAGTAATGGAGTCAGAGAGGCTCTTTTCACCAGTCCCGGTCAACTGCAGCTTCCAGCCTAAGGACGATGCCAAAGAATCCTGGGCAGTCTCACGGACCTCCAGGGTTGAGCTGTTGAGATCATCATCGGTGATATCATACAAAGCACTGGTGAGTAACGGCAGACTACAGCGAAAATCGACACTCGCCTCTGCATCATCTGGATCGTTACACCGGCCAATGGACGGCTCATCAGTGGTATAGGGCGCAGTTCGTAGATCGCGGAGCAAATAAAACGCATTGTCTACATCCATACCCAGCGGGTCTGTGCGATCGCCACTGCCCACCATGAGAACATCAATCGCAGTACCATCATTGGCCCGAATACGCACGGCATCCACGGCATTGAAGAAGCGGCGATCATTCGCTGCTCCGCTGGCAGCGAGTTGAGCAAACTTCACGACCCTCCACGATTCAGTAGCTGTTGAGGTAGGTATGGTACTGCCTATATCAACTCTCCAGATGTTGCCGCCGGTGTCGGTAAGGTACAGTCGATCAGTTAACTCATCACCGTTACTATCCAACAGCGTCACCTCGGCCGGCACCGAGTCCACCAGCCCGGGAACATTCAGGTTGGTGGCCGTAGCGGCGGCGGGTGTTATGGTCCTGACCACAGCTCCAGTCTCGGCATCAAGAATAAAAACACCCCGACCCATACTGTCATCCGTGCCCACGCCACTACCATCCTTGTTGAGATCGTAACCGGCACCTACCACCACTACGGGTTTCAATACATCATTGTCGTCAACATAACCGGGTATTTTGGTTACCACCGGAGATGACCAGGTGAACCCCATCTCAGACATACCTGTAACATCGGCACCTTTCGCCCACAGGAATCGAGGGCTGGACGGATTGGATACATCCATGGCGTAGATGGATCGTCCACCTCGTCTCATACCAACATAGACCCATGCTTTATCCCCATCCGAGGACGAGATCGTGCCGTCACCATTCACATCCTGCGTGTAAGCAACTGGCGTGAGATCAAGGCCATACACATGGTCATTGGACAAACTGTTTACCCTGCGCTGATTGAGTATCGACGCAAGTTCCTTGGGGAAAAACGCCCAATCTTCCTGGCCATCATCATTACCAAACATATGCAGGAAGCCAGCGTTAGTGCCCACGATCACTCTCAGGTCGGGGTCGGCCATATCGTAACTGCCCAATGCCCCATAGTTGAGAATTAGCGGCTGACTATGCAGGGGATCACCGAAAACCCACTCTCTCGCTGAGCCAGTGGATGAACCATCAGGATTGATCCCATAACCCTGGCCGTAGGCAATAACAGTCTCTAACGCTGGCCCGCCACTCACGCCAAACAATGCATAAAGCTCAGCAGCTGAGCTGAGCCCATCAAAAGCATCGTAGGTTATGTTGCTGCTATTAAACGCTTCCAGTATTGGAGCGTCACCGGTATTGATCAAGATAGTACGGGTAGACGGGTTCCTGTTAGCCAGCAACTCTCCTACACCCCCCTCTTCAACCAAACCGCCATCATCAGTACTCCAGAAAGTATCCGCATCATCCTTGATAAAACCTGTAGCGGGATCAATAGCCCCGTCACCATTCTTATCGACAATAGCCAAACTATTGTCTACAGCAGCCACCTTCAACTTCTTGATGTTACCTCGCCAATCGATACGATCATCGGGCTTGAACATGGCGTAATAGACATCGTCGCGACTCTCTGTCCGGGTAAAGGTATCGACCGCCACGGCAGGCGAGGTAAACGTGGACTCGGTTGACAGGATACTGAGCAGCGCGCCCTGGAACGCTGCCGACAGTGCCGTTGCGCTATTCGCTCCATAGTACAAACCGCCGCCGAGGGTTGCTGTTTCTTCCAGTAAATCCGGCCCGGTCCAGCCGGCAGGGGGTGTAAGATCAAAACCGATGGTATAGGTGATACCAAATTGATCGCCATTACTATCGTCGCCATCAAGATCGTTGCTGGCCATATACTCCGCCAGTTCCGGCAAACAGCTCTTGGGATTGCCGTTCCCTGAAATATCATCCGGGAATTCTCGGCAAGTTTTTCCAGTCAGGAGCTCGATGGCTTCAGTTGCCTCATTGTCATGGGTGGGCAAACCATCCGTCATCAAAATTACGTAGACATAGGCGCAATCAGAGGTCGGCGAAATATAATCGTCGCCATCTTCCGCCGCCGTATCTCGTACCGGCAAGTCACGATCCGGGGTGCCGCCCGTATCACGTTTTTTACCGAACAGCACCTCATCTGCTGCAAGATAGCGATAAATCTCATAGGCGCTTTCACACAAGGGGGTCCAGCCACCAGGCGTCAGGTCATCGTTAACCATATCCACCAGGTTCGAACGCTCGGTTGGACTCATGTCCGAAATAATGCGACTGATAATCCGGCCACCATCTTCGTCCTGGCCGTTAGTATTGTCATTGAACGTCGCCAGACCGAAATCAACCCCCGTATTGGCGCTGATGAGATTTGAAATCACATCCTTGGCAATGTCGATTCGAGCGCGGTCCTCTATGAGCGAATCGTCATACCAGTAATCCACATAGTTGGCGCTGTAGAAGGTATACCCCTGATTGCCCCAGTCTACATTCGAATCTGCCGGAGTTGCGCCCCCAAATACCTGGGCATCGGGAACATTATCCAACGCATAACCATCTGCCACACTGGGGCCATTGCCAGGCTCACTATTAGTTATATCTACTTTACACTCAACATGCACAGGTGAATTATCACTCCTGGACAGGTCAGACCAGCCACCGGGAATCGTTTCGTTGGTGCAAGTGCTTGTAAGCGTACCACCCCGGTTGCGACACCAGCGGGCGGGAAACCACCTCCCCCACCCGGTAGGCGCCGCCCCGGTAGCGGAGCATATTGTTTCACAGGACTCTTCCGTCCTGCTGCCCTCCCAGCGCTGGGCTCCTCCCGTAGAGAAAAATCCCTGGTTATTAAGCCCGCCAGAAGAAGACTCACAACGGTTAAGTGTCTTGGTAAACCACTGGGTTTCTGCACCCCCACCCGGTTGCGGGGGCGTACCATCAGTGGACCAGTACAACCGGTCAAACTCGGCGCCATCGATACCGCCATCGTAATCAGTTTTGGTGGGATCATACTCTGGCCGCTGCCCGGTAATTTCGGTACGCATACTGCCGGAATCATCGAACAGGATAAGCACCTTCGGGCGCCCGGAGACCGAGCTATTGGCGGTTACCTGGAAGATTTCCGTGTCGTCAGCGTTAACTGGCATTGTCATGCCTGTCAGGCAGGCCAACACGGTGAGAGGTATCAACAACATATTTCGAGGCATTGTAAAGTTCATTTACTTGCCCTCCTTGGATTGATCAATCCAGTCACACAACAACCCTTGCTGTGTTTTCCTGGATGTGGGTTCAAATGCTTTCATATTCACTTAATTGCTCGCTAAAACCGTCTTCACAACGCCCAGGGATGCCTGTGTCCGGGCCCTGGAGGTGACCTTGTGTTCTGCATCAATGCGGTAGTAATCACAGGCGAAAGTACCTACGCTATAGCCACCGCGTCCCGAGCGGGGCCGTGGACAGGCCCTGTCAAAGGCGGTCAAACTGACGCCAGCGGTAACCGAATTTTGCTCATTCAAATTGGTCAATGGGTTGGCAGTGGTAAATGGGTTCATCCACCTGCTACCGACAAAAGGATCATCGGCAGTAGCGGCCAACGCCAGTGCGCCAAATAATCCCGCCTCCGTCGACTGCAGGGAGTTGTTCTGGTCCTGCATATTAGAAGCCATCTTCAGGCTTATGGTGCTGTTGCGAGCGGCGGTAACACTGATAATGGTCACCACCAACAGGAACAACAGCGAAACCACCAGCGCTATACCGCGCTGCCGGCCTTGATAATCGTAAGACTTCACTGTCCACCTCGTATATAAAACAGACGATTGCGTAAAGTAATGGGGCTACTCACCAGCAGGCGCGAAAACTCCTGTGGGTCCGCGTCACTGGGGGAATTGGGATCATCCGTGGCAGGCGTATACTCCAGGTCCGCCATGACATAGGTTTTCTCATCGACGTAATTGGGATCGCTATCCAGGCTGCGCACCAACAAAAACACCTCTATAAAGCCCACCGATGTCCAATCCCATGTGGTGGGATCTTCAGTGCTATTCAAATCACGATAGGTGTCGATATCGCCATCGCCATCGGTATCAAAGCCAAAGCGAAAGCGCATATTCTCCACACCCTCTACCAGGTCTTCCCTCACAACAGCCATCGATCCTAATGATGCATCCCAGCGCAATGTCCTACGCGCAAGCACAGGCGGCTCGGCGTCACGCACATAGTAGACCTGGAATTGATACGGCCAGGCCCGGGCGCGCGCCATGGGCTCCCCATCCTCAACCTTGGGAAAAGAGCTGGTGGCTTCTTCCCCATCCATCAACAGCCCACTCTCGGCGTTCGCCACAACATAGGTCACTTGCGGATCCATGGCATTTGGAAAACTGATACGACCGTCCGGGGTGTCGCTGGGGTCGTTCGGATCAGCATCCAGGAGGGGTTCGGGCAGCAGATACTTGATCACCAGAATATCCGAACCACCATCTGTGGTATCGCCGTCAGTCGTGTCACCCTTAGCGTCGTCAAGAATGCCAAAGGGGGCAGCGTCACCCTCTTTGAAGCGCATGGCAAAGAGGAAATTTGACAGGTCGTTCGCGTCGCACTCATCAGTGCAGTTGTCACCGGGCGTGTCAAGATTCGGATGGTCGACAACATCCTGCGCTTCAATCCCCGCCATAAAGCCCGCATGGCGCAATGAATCGGTCATCACCTGTAAAGCAAACCTGGCACTGTTGCCCAGGCTGATGGACCTTTCAGCTTCAGTATAGGAGCGCGATGAAGCCAGATAGATAGAAATGGCACCGCCAATTAATATGGTTCCCAGCAGCATCGCTATCATGAACTCGATGAGAGAGAGTCCATGTTGACCTTTCGTGTTTGTGATGCTCTTCAAGATCATAGCTCCGTCTCGTCAACAACAAAGGTACTAACGGTAACCCGGCGGCGAAAGCTCTCCTCGCCCGTTGTTACCGAACCACAGGCAGGCTCACCACTGGCAACCCCATCGGTAGACTCCTGCAATCCACGCCACTGCACCAATACTGAAAGCTGCCCGCTTCGCACCCAGCTACCCCAGGGCGCAAAGGTGATGCAGCCTCTGGGTTCAGTCAGGCCCGCTACCGCGGTGGTGGTAGCGTCCTCGGTAATGGTTACGTTTTCTCCACGCAGCACCTGCTCCCACTGCCACAAGTCATGAGTCGCCAACTGGACAGGGCTACAGGACGCAGAAATACAATTGGGTGTTGGCTCAGAGGTCGCAGTACCAGGGCCTATGGGTGATCCCAAGCCAGTGACATATGTGACCAGCCCGCCAGGGTTATTGCGCACGCGCTCCAGCATACCGTCCGCCATGTTCACTGCCCGTGCTCGCTGCACCGCTTCATACTCCGACGTTTTTGATACCGACAGCAGGCTGACAATACCCAGCACGCCTACAGCCAGAATCACAAAGGTGACTAGCACCTCAATCAGTGTAAACCCGCCTTCACGGAATTTGCGCTGCGAGGTTCTGGAGTTATGGACAAACAACATTGCTACCCCCTACCTCGACAATTTCATCATCATTGGTGTCGGTCGCAAATCGTACTGCCCCGGCATTGTTGAGAATTACCGCAGACGCCTCGGTAGCACCGCGGTCATCACAGAGCGTGAAATTGCCATTGCGGTTCAGGCTGTCCCCGCGGGAACTGAACCGCACACTGCTGGCGGCGCTGCCGCCAGGGTCTCTGAAAGTAACGACAAGGCCGGGCGCGTTATGCTCTTTTAGCTGAAAAATGTCTTCGCCAGTGTCTACGACCCCGTCATTGTCAGCATCGGCAAAGGCCAGGTGCGCCGTGTTCCATGAAGTGGTATTGGTGGCACATGAGGTGGAATTACTGGTTTCGCAAACGACCACAGGCATACGACGTGCCATTGCCTCAGAGCGGGCGTTGGCCAAAGTTGCGCGAATGGCATAGGTTTCAGCGCGCATGCGGCTGTTCTTGATCGTGTCGACAAACGTCGGCGCCCCAATGGTAAGTAACACAGCTAGAACAGCGACCACCGCCATCAGTTCGACCAGCGTAAAGCCCTGCTCCCTGTCAGGTAGGCAATACGCTGCCTTGCTGTATTTTGATTTTATAGCCAACTGCTGCATCCCAATCACTATCCCCTTTACGTGACTTAAAAGTACCAAACCCGCTCGAGAAAGCCATGGGGCTACCGATTAACGGCGAATATGGACGATAAACGGGTACGATGGGGGGGGAAATGAGAACTATTTCACATTTCAAAACGCACCTACACTACTTCCCTAAGCCCTGAAAAGCCTCAAGCAAGCCAGGTATGCTCCAGGCAATGACCGTGCAACCCGCTGAGGCCGCGCAATCAGTCTTTGGGCAGAATGGTCAGATCCAGTTCAATATCTGAGTTGAGCATCCCCGATTGCATAACCTTGATATAGTTGTCCAGCCTGCGCTGCGCTTCATGCATGTCGCCGAAGGGCCCCTCAGTAGTACCTTCCCTGGTCAGGAAGAACCATCTTCCATCCTGCTGGAATACCCGACTGGAACGAAACCAGCTTTTACTCGCTTCATCACCACCACGTTTTATTGTCACAGGGTCCCCCTCCCTACTGCGCTACGCACGCGAGATCAGTTTTATGAATTTCTTAGCAGACAGCATAAAGCCCAAAAGATGTGCTTGCGACTGCAATATTCACGCTGCAGCCACGCACAGGCAGGCCTGGAAGATCGGGCATTACCAGCCCAACCTCCACTGCAGTTCTTCCCGGCGCGGAAGCGGGACTATTGATCCCTGGCGGTGAAAGCAGGTGCTCCGTCTTCCAGATCGGCCACTATAAGCTGGCCAGGCTGAAACTCACCGGCCAGCAACAACTGTGCCAAGGGGTTTTCCAACTCCCGCTGGATAGCCCGTTTCAGCGGGCGTGCACCATAGACAGGGTCGAACCCGGCCTCCACCAGCCGATCCATAAAGGCATCACTGATCTCCAGCTCCAGATCTCTCTCGGCCAACCTCTCCTTGAGAATGTGCAACTGTATACCGGCGATACCGCGAATCTGGTCCTGAGCGAGAGGATGGAATACCACCGACTCATCCACACGATTAATAAACTCAGGCCGAAAGTGAGTTCCCACAACCTCCATGACCGCCGCTTTCATCGCCTCATAATTGTCTTCACCGGCCATCTCCTGGATCAGGTGTGAGCCCAGGTTGGATGTCATCACTATCACCGTATTGCGAAAATCCACAGTGCGACCCTGGCCATCCGTCAGGCGACCATCTTCCAGTACCTGCAACAGGATGTTGAATACATCCGGGTGAGCCTTCTCCACTTCGTCCAGCAACAGCAGGGAGTAGGGTCGACGACGGACTGCCTCAGTGAGGTAGCCTCCTTCCTCGTAGCCCACATAACCCGGCGGCGCACCGATAAGGCGAGCCACTGAGTGTTTCTCCATAAACTCGGACATATCCAACCGCACCATGGCATCTTCACTATCGAACAGAAAGTTAGCCAGTGCCTTACACAGCTCAGTCTTACCGACACCGGTGGGCCCGAGAAACAGGAAGGAACCATTGGGGCGCTTGGGATCGGACAAGCCGGCCCGGGAGCGCCGCACGGCATTGGATACTGCAGTGATCGCCTCTTCCTGGCCGACCACTCTTTCATGCAGGGATAGCTCCATGCGCAACAGTTTTTCCCGGTCGCCCTCCATCATCTTGGACACGGGAATGCCGGTCCAGCGAGAAACGACCTCGGCGATCTCCTCCTCTGTCACCTTGTTGCGCAGCAGGACGGTCTCGGTTGTCTCTGATTCCTGCGCCGTAGCCAACTGCTTTTCCAGCTCTGGCATACGGCCGTACTGCAGTTCAGACATCCGGGTAAGGTCGCCGGCCCGGCGGGCCGCTTCCAGGTCGAGCTTCACCTGTTCCAGGTCGCTCTTTATCTGGGCGGCACCCTGTACCATGGCTTTCTCACCCTTCCAGATTTCCTCCAGATCTGAAAACTCCCGCTGTACGCGATCGATTTCCTCGTTCAAAATTTCCACCTGCTTGGCGGCGGCGGGATCGGTATCTTTTTTCACTGCCTCGCGCTCGATCTTGAGCTGGATAAGGCGCCGCTCCAGTTTATCCATGGACTCAGGCTTGGAATCGATTTCCATGCGAATGCGGCTGGCGGCCTCATCCACCAGGTCTATGGCCTTGTCCGGTAACTGGCGATCTGTGATATAGCGCTGTGAAAGCTTGGCCGCGGCGATAATCGCGCTGTCGGTAATATCGACACCGTGATGCACCTCGTAGCGCTCTTTCAGGCCGCGCAGGATCGCGATGGTGTCCTCCTCATTGGGCTCGTCCACCAACACCTTCTGGAAGCGGCGTTCCAGGGCTGCATCTTTCTCCACATACTGGCGATATTCGTTCAGGGTAGTGGCCCCGACACAATGCAATTCACCCCTGGCCAGCGCGGGCTTGAGCATATTGCCCGCATCCATAGAGCCCTCGGCTTTACCGGCGCCGACCATGGTATGGAGTTCATCGATGAACAGGATGATACGGCCCTCCTGCTTGGAGAGCTCATTGAGCACCGCCTTGAGGCGCTCCTCGAAATCACCGCGGAATTTGGCACCGGCAAGCAACGCACCCAGGTCCAGCGACAATACGCGCTTGCCGCACATGCTTTCGGGTACCTCGCCATTGACTACACGTTGGGCCAGGCCCTCGATAATAGCGGTTTTACCCACGCCGGGCTCACCGATCAGTACCGGGTTATTCTTGGTACGTCTTTGCAGCACCTGGATGGTGCGGCGGATTTCATCATCGCGCCCGATCACCGGGTCCAGCTTGCCCTGCTCGGCCAGCTCCGTAAGGTCAATAGTGTACTTGTCCAGCGCCTGGCGGGATTCTTCAGCTTCGGGGTTATTCACCCCCTCCCCCCCACGCAGGGTTTCAATCGCCCCTTGCAGATTAAGGGCGGTAACACCGCTGGATTTCAGCAATTCGCCCACTGGCGTCTTGCTCTCCAGCATAGCCAGCAACACCAGTTCGCTGGAAATATAGGCGTCCCCGCCCTGCTGCGCCAGCTTGTCTGTAACATTGAGGATACGGCCGAGGTCATTTGACATATGAATGTCGCCACCCGCGCCAGCAACTGTCGGCAGGGCGTCAATAGCCGCATCACTGCCCTGGGCCAAACGGGCAATATCTGCACCCGCTTTTTGCAGTAAAGGCTTACAGGCACCGCCTTGCTGGTCCAGCAGGGCGCTAAGCAAGTGTACCGGTTCAATAAAATTGTGATCCTTGCCCAACGCCAGGGACTGCGCATCCGCCAGTGCCACTTGCAATTGGTTGGTCAGTTTATCCATTCTCATAATCAATCTCCTTAATGATGCCCCCCGGGGGAGGTGTATCACTCTCTTGCAAGCATATATGGGGCCAAATAGCCCTGTTTCAAGCAAGGAAACAGGGTGGGAAGAACTCTAGCGCCTCAGGATCAGGCTGGCCATCCGGCCGGTCTGGCCATCCCGACGGTAGGAAAAGAAGCGCGCCGGATCACTAAAGGTACACAGGCCACCGCCATAGATATTCGTGACCCCGATCGCAGCCAGGCGAATTCTGGCCAGGGCATACAAGTCGGCGAAATAATGGTCGGGACCCTGCGGATTACTAATAAAACAACCGGCCAGCAAGTCATGCTGCCCGGGCTGCGCGGCGTCCAGAAAAGCCGCCCGAACCTCAGACCCCACCTCAAATGCCGCGGGGCCAATGGCGGGGCCCAGCCAGGCGAGTAACTGACTGCAGTCCACCCCCATGGCTGCCACCGTAGACTCCAGCACTCCGGCCAGCAAGCCGCGCCAACCGGCATGGGCCGCAGCCACGACCTCACCGGACGTGGAACAAAACAGTACCGGCAGGCAGTCCGCCGTCAGGATGGGACAGGCGACACCGCAGCGGCCACTCCAGACGGCATCCGCCTCCGGGCAGGGTGCGCCCTCTCCCGCCTCCACCACGCCCACCCCGTGCACCTGGGTCAACCAGGGAATACTGCACCCCTGGGGCAGGGCCTGTGCCAAAAGAGCTCGATTGCCGGCCACCGCATCATCAGCATCTCCCGCATGGTGACCGAGATTGAAACTATCGTAGGGAGACAGGCTGCAGCCACCGGAACGGGTAGTACTGAGGGCCAGGACACTAGCGGGGGCTGGCCAGTCGGGCTCAATAAAGTGTGGTGTCGCGGGCAAGGGGCGGATCTTCCTGTTCCAGTATGGAAATCAAGCCGAGGATATCGTCCGGCAGGGGACAATCAAACTCCATTGGCTCCCGGGTCTCTGGATGAATCAACCCAAGGGCCCGGGCATGCAGAGCCTGGCGCGAAAAACCACGCAGAGCCTCAATCAATTCATCAGAAGCGCCCTTGGGGATGCGCGGGCGTCCACCGTAGGTGGGATCCCCGATCAGCGGGTAGTGTCGATGTGCCATGTGCACACGAATCTGGTGTGTACGACCGGTTTCCAGGTTTACCGAAATACGGGTGTGGTGGCCAAACCGTTGCGCAATACGGTAGTGGGTAATGGCGGGCTTACCTCCTGCCGCCAAAACAGCCATTTTCTTGCGCTGTTTTGGATGCCGTCCCATGGGAGCATCCACCGTACCGCCACCGGTCATCACGCCTATACAAAGAGCGCAATACTCGCGTTTGACAGTGCGAACCTGTAATTGATCCACCAGGTGATGATGAGCCGACAGGGTCCGGGCAACCACCATGATGCCTGAGGTATCCATATCCAGACGGTGCACGATACCGGCCCGGGGCAGCTGCGCCAACTCTGGCGCATGGGACAGCAGGGCGTTGACCAGGGTACCGTCGGCATGGCCAGCGGCGGGATGCACCACCAAGCCCGCAGGCTTGTTTAACACCAGGATACTGTCATCCTCGTAGACAATATCCAGTGGGATATCCTGGGCCTGCCAGCGAACCTCCTGTTCCAGTTCAGCCTCTACCTGCAGGCTGGCTCCTGCGGATACCTTGTCCCTGGTCCGGTGCTGCGCACCGTCCACGCGCAATTCACCCTTTTTGATCCATGCCTGCAAGCGCGAACGGGAGTACTCAGGGAATAACTGGGCCGCTGCCTGGTCCAATCTGTGACCCTGCATCTGGGGCGGCACAATGGCCTGCAGTTCTATCCTGTCCGTCATCATATTTCCTGTTTATGCGGCCGCCAGCCTGTGGTTAAATACCCCGCAGCTACACTCTCGCTGCCGTGCATAATACCACGGCCGCGCACTCCGATTTGGTGGATACATTGAAATACATCCTGATTCTGATCTTCAGCCTGGCCCTCTACGGCTGTTCCAGCAACGACGAGTTGCCCGATATCGCCGCCGACACTGGCGAACAACAAATGTACGAAGACGCACAGCGCTACCTGCGCGGCGCCAACTATGACCTGGCTGTGCGCAGCCTGCAGCTGCTTGAGTCCCGGTATCCCTTTGGAAAATACGCTGAGCAGGCGCAACTGGAGCTGATCTACGCGCACTACAACGCCTACGAACACGAAGCCGCGGTTGAAGCTGCTGACCGCTTTATCCGCCTGCACCCGCAACATCCCAACGTGGATTACGCGTTTTATATGCAGGGTCTGGCCGCCTACTCGGGGAATGAAGACATTTTCGCGCGCTTTCTGCCGACGGACGTCACCAAGCGGGATACCAGCCACGCCAGGGAAGCGTTCGCAGAATTTGCGCAATTGCTATCACGTTACCCGGACAGCCCCTATGCGGCCGACGCCAAAGCCCGGATGGTCGCTCTGCGCAACCTGATGGCGCGGCATGAAATCAACGTCGCCAATTACTACCTGCGCCGCGGTGCCTACCTGGCCGCAACCAATCGCGGCCGCTATGTCGTTGAGAACTACGAACGCACCCCAGCGGTTGCAGACGGGCTGGCAGTCATGGCCCAGGGCTACATCCTGCTGGGCATGGATGACCTGGCCAAGGACTCCATCGACGTGCTGGCGCTGAATTTCCCGGAGCACCCCTCCATCGATAAAAATGGCGAGTTTGCCAGCGTCTATACCCTGGACGGCTTACAGAGCTCATGGATAAATAAAGCTTCGTTTGGCTTGTTTGACCCGCCACAGCCGCCACAATTTGATAATCGCCCCAAGACCTGAAACCAGCCGGTATACAGCCTCGGCAAATTCCCTTAAGCGGCTAGTCTCCCAGGCCCCAGCCTGAGGTGATGGGGTAGCGGCGATCGCGACCAAAGCCACGCCGGGATATACGCACACCAATGGGTGCCTGGCGCCGCTTGTACTCGTTGACGTCTACCAGGCGTAATACCCTGTGCACCTGCTCACGGTCCATGCCCGTGGCAATAATCGCCTCTGCACTGTAATCCTCCTCCACGTAGAGAGCCAGGATACGATCCAGCACGTCGTAGGGAGGCAAGCTGTCTTCATCTTTCTGGTCCGGCGCCAGTTCCGCCGAGGGTGGGCGGTCTATGACACGCTGCGGGATACATGGACCAAGGGAATTGCGATAGCGGCAAAGGTCGAACACCAGGGTCTTGGGCACGTCCTTGAGTGCATCAAATCCCCCGGCCATATCAC
This sequence comes from uncultured Halieaceae bacterium, assembly GCA_965363655.1. Classification (GTDB taxonomy): domain Bacteria; phylum Pseudomonadota; class Gammaproteobacteria; order Pseudomonadales; family Halieaceae; genus Marimicrobium. The sequence goes on from CBDTVJ010000018.1 coordinate 17,307, forward strand.
CATAAAGCGTAGAATAGCCCACTGCCATTTCACTCTTGTTTCCGGTAGTCAGTACCAGGCTGCCCTTTTTATTCGAAATAGACATCAGCAGGACGCCTCGACAACGGGCCTGCAGGTTTTCTTCGGTGGTGTCCGGCTCGGTGCCAGCGAACTCATCGCTCAGGCTGCTCATAAAGGCATCGTAAATGGGCTCTATTGATATCACCTTGTGATTCACACCCAGTAATTGGGACTGCTCCGCAGCATCCTCCACACTCATTTGTGCGGTGTAGCGAAAGGGCATCATCACCGCTTCGACTCGCTCCGCCCCCAGGGCATCGACAGCCAGCGCCAGCGTGAGGGCAGAATCCACCCCACCGGACAAGCCCAGAACCACTCCTGGAAAGCGATTCTTATTGACGTAATCCCGCACACCCAACACCAGGGCGCTCCAGGTGGCCACCAATTCGTCCAGGGGAGGGCCGCACTCCAGGCCCGAGATAGCGACGGAATCACCGCTAAAATCCAGATGAAGCCAGTATTCGCCCTCATCAAAGTTAGGCGCCGCCGCCACCACAGTGCCATCACCCGACACCGCAAAGGAACCACCATCGAATACCAGTTCATCCTGGCCACCGACCTGGTTGACGTAAATAATGGGGATGCCGGTGTGGCGAGCACGTTCAGAGACAAGATCCCAGCGCTCGCCTCGCTTACCGCGGTGGTAGGGGGATGAGTTGATATTCAGCAGTAATTGCGCACCCGCTGCCGCCGCCTGTGCGGTGGGGCCGTCTTCCCAGATATCCTCGCAGATACTGAGACCAACTTTCACACCTTCAATCTCCAGGACACAGGGGGCATCGCCCGGGCTGAAATAGCGCTTTTCATCAAAAACCTGGTAGTTGGGCAGACGCTGTTTTCGATACTCTGCGACGATCTGGCCCCGGTGCAGGACACCCGCCATATTGTAAAGAACACCATTTTCACTGCGCGGATAACCCAGCACCGCATAGGCAGAACCCTTCATTGCTGCACAGATCTGCTGCAGGGAGTGCTTTACCCGCAGGTCTATACTGGGACGCAGCAGCAGGTCCTCAGGAGGATAA
>CBDTVJ010000019.1:0-18359 GCA_965363655.1 uncultured Halieaceae bacterium
GGATCATCCGGTGACTGCTCCAGGATCATATCCAGCAATTTTTGTGCATTCTCCCGGTCCCCAAGATGCAGGTAAACCCTGGCCAGCGCACGCTGTATTCTCAAATCCTCGTTATCAAGCTCAAAGGCTGTCAGCAGGTATTCGCGGACTTTTTCGTACTCCTGATGCTTGAAGGCCAGTTCCGCGCGCAGTTCCCAGCTTTTTGCGTTCTTTGGATCAAGCGCCAGTGACTGCTCCATCAGTGCCAGCGCCTTAACATCCATACCGCTACTCATGTAGATCGCCGCCAGGGAATTAAGGGACCGCGCATCCGCCGGCCGCAAAGAGGCCGCCCTTTCAAATTCAGCTGTGGCGAGTTCAGGTGCTCCCTTTAACAGATAGCCCTGCCCTTTAAGCAGCGCCCATTCGAACTGGGTATCGGCTGTAAACTCGCTGGAAACTTGTTCGATCTCGAAAAGCTTGTCTATTTTCCTTTGCAGCACCAGCGACGGGCCGTACACAGGCAGCACCAGGTTGATGTCCGCACCCAATAGCAATGCTTCTGCGCACTCTTTTTCCGCGCTGTAAATATCGCCAACGCTGAAGTGCACCTGGGCCAGAAGCAACCTCGCAGGCACCATGTTGGGATCTTCCTGCAGGGCGTTCTTCAGGTGGATATAGGCTTCGTTAAACTGGCCTTCGTGATAAGCCTGCACAGCCTTTTCATAATTTTCGCCTGCCTCCTGCGCCATCGCCGCTGCAGCTCCCAGCAAGGCCAGACAAAGCAGGAAAATACGCGCCAAACGCCTGTTCAAGAGCAGCTCCCCCATACCGTAAGTTCGAATTTACTGTAGCAAAGTTTGCATTATCGCAGGCGAAAAAAAACGGAATATGTGAATTCCGTTTTCTTTTATCAGAAGCAGGATGGCTTTAGCAGGTCAGCGAGACCGCCTTGCGCGTGCGCATGGCAATTATTCCCGCCATAAACAGGGCCAGTGTTCCCGGAACCGGGACCTCAGAAGTCTGATTCGGTGTAGAAGTGGATATGGCTGACAGCTTGAAGCCGTCATTACCGCCACCCAAACCCCCACCGGAGGCGCCGAACTGCGGGTTGTAAACGCCGATAAGCCACTTACTGGAAGAAACGTTACCGCCATTAACACCATAATAAACACCGGTGTCCACATTGGCATCGTCATCGGTGGAATTATACCCACCTCCATTGCTGGCCAGAACGTTGGACCAGGTGCTACCCGCAACGCCGGGGGAGCCACTGCCGTCCCAGGCCAGTATCGATACATCGGCCCAGTTATTGCCGTTATCGTAGGTCCAGGTCAGATCGATTGCGTCCAGGTCAACGGCTGTTGTATCAAAATCCAGCAGCAGCATATCGTAGCCAGAACCTCCGTCTCTCCTTGAGCTGCTATCGACGGCGTGATTGGGGCTATTGGTGGTTTCATCCCGATTCTGTATTCCCAGGGCAGAAGACTGCGCCCAGAGGAGCCTGCCAGCCTCGACGGTGTTTGAGAAAGGATCAGACCAGCCAGTAACAGTCAGGTTGATGCCATCTTCACTGATGCTCAGGGAATTACCGAAATTGTTGCTACTGAAGCTATCTGAGTTGTCAAAGTCCCACGTCTGTATTCCGGACAAGGCCGGGACGGCATGTAGCGTGGTAAGCGCAGTAACTGCGGCGAAACCAACCATTCTGAAGCGATTTAACATATCTAGTTCCCTCTTTACCAAGCAACCTGCCCTGACGTCTTGAAACAGGCTGTCAGGGCCCGGTGCTTCATCTAATATTCTCTACTTTAACAGTTAAAGCAATAAACAGGCCAAGCGCCGTATCTCATTGTATTAATTGGATTTTATATTTTTCGTGGCAACCGGAGCCCGGTCTCATCACGCCAATTGTATAATTTCCTGACACCGCTTTCGGCCCCTTTCCCGCTACCACCTTCACCCTCTCAAGCGTCAAAGCAGCACGCTTTTGTCAATACAGGGGGTGACAAGGGGCCACTGAATGAACAACCATAGTGAGCACAAAGACTACCGGGCAGCGACCAGTTGCCAGCATGAACAAACAACCCGGAGAACACAATGACAACAGTGGACGCAAGTCACAAAAACCAGTTTTTTAGCGATGTAGAAGCCGCGGCGAAAAAAGCCATCTGGTGCGCCCTGGCTACGGTCAAGGGTCAAGAGCCCCGGGTCAGGATGGTACACCCCACATGGGAGGGCGATATACTCTGGGTCGCCACCGGACCGGAAACAGCGAAGGCCCGTGAGATCCAGGCCAATGGCGCGGTCGATGTCCAGTTCCAGGTGGCTCCCGACGATTTTGTCCATCTGATGGTGCGCGGCCAGGCGACGGTCTTGACTGACCAGGCAACCAAGGACCGCATCTGGGATGTGATGGATTATGATCTCGCCCAGTTCTGGCCGGACGGAGCAAGCAGCGCAGAATACTGCGTGATCAGGATTGAGCCAGCTCGCGTGGAATTATCAGAGATGTTTGGCACCATGAACAAGCGGGTATGGAAAGCCTAGAGAGACATTAGTCAGCCCGGCTCATGCAGGAACTCTGGTCCACTTACCTCACCCAGGCGTCCGGGGCGTTCATTGTCCTGCTGCTCGCCTATCTGTCACTGCTATTGAGCTGGCCGCTTTTTCTTTGGATGGAACGGAAGATGCCCGTACAGCCAGATACACCTCGCGCCAACTATTGGTTGAACTGGAGAATCACCTGCAGCAACCTGTTGCTAGCACCCGGCTTTGCCGCGCTGGTAACCCTGTTCACCGTTTACGTTGCCGGCACCTCAGGCCTGCCCAGCCTGGAAGTTTCAACGCTCGCCTTCTCCGTTGGCCAGCCATTGGCAGACACCTTACTGCAAGGCGCAGTTATTTTTCTTACGGCCTGTTTCCTGGGTGATTTCTGGTACTACTGGTGGCACCGGCTGGAACATACGGTGCCCTTCCTGTGGGAGATGCACAAGTTGCATCACAGTGATGAAAACCTGAACGCCACCACCATCTATCGCTCCCACTTCCTGGAACCAGCGGGGCAGGCGCTGATACGGGGGCTGACCATCGGCCTGGTCTTCGACACCACACAGGCACCACAAACCGTACTGGTGGCAGTGGCCGGCGGCCTGCTGTTGGCACTATGGGATTACTTTATCCACGCCAATGTCAGGATTGACGCCCTGCACCGCTTGCTGCCCGTATTCTCAACGCCCCAATACCACTGGATACATCACTCCAGGATGCCCGAGCACCAGGACAAGAACTACGCTATCTGGCTACCGATATTTGATCTCGCCTTTGGCAGCTACTACCACCCCGGGGTCGATGAATACCCACCCACTGGTCTCTCATCCGGGGAAAAGATTGACACGGTATGGGAGGCCCAAACCGGCCCTCTTGTCGCATGGGCCCGGGGCATCAAAAAGCAATTCACCACTGATGAAAAAGCCCGTTCAAGTTAAGCCTGGCAGCTTTTACCGCCCTGCGTTGTGGAGTAGCTCGCCCACTGTGGCAAAACGGTAGCCGCGGGCTCGCAGGGACTCAATAATAATACCGGTGGCAGCAACGGTAGCAGCACGACTGTGCTGCTGGCCGGGTTCATCAACATCACCGTGACCGTCATGCAGCAGGATGATACTGCCCGGTTTGACTGTCTCCAGTACCGCACTGGCTATCAGTTGCGGATCGGTAATTTCCCAGTCAGTACCACTATCACTCATGATAATGGAAGTCATACCTAACTCATCCAGGGCTCGCTTCAAACCAATACCCTGTGCACCCCAGGGTGGCCGAAACAATACAGGGCTGTAACCCAGCACTTTCTCGATCGCGCGATTGGCGAGCTCCACTTCATTGCGCATTGCCTCCCTGCCAACGCCGATCATGAGGCGGTGGTGGAAACTGTGGTTGCCTACCTCGTGTCCCGCCACGGCCACCGCAGTCAGTTGCTCCGGGTAGGCCTCCACGTTGCGGCCCTTGACGAAAAATGTTGCTTGCACATCATGTTGATCGAGCATCTGCAGCAGGTCGGCGGTATGCGGCGGATTGGGTCCGTCATCGTAGGTGAGAGCCACGACTTTTTCGCTGGTCGGAATACGCCAAATTGCACCGGCGTAGCTGAAGGAAATCAATCCAGCCACCGCAACGGCCAGCAGCACAAGAACAATAGCAATTTTCTGAATCACAGGCACTTTTCCATGTGGGAAAATAGAGCTAATACCTGACCCCGGCCAAGCTAGCCATTCGTAGCAGAAGTCGTATACTTAGTCCAGCGTAGCTCACAATGTGGAATGTCTGGAGAGCGCCCGTGCGGGTGGTACTCTCCACCTGCCAGGGAGGCCAATCATGACAATATCACGCAAAGAACGACTACAGGCGGCAACCAGGCGAACGGACGCAGGCGCTATTGCCGAGGCCGTCGCCGCTGCCAAGCGGGGAAGTACGGAGGGGCGAGTGCAACTTGCCGCCGCCATGGCATGGGCGGCCTACTCCTGCCCGGACGCGACCAATGCGGTCTGCGATAACATTGCCTCGGCCTGGCTGGGCTCAGGCCCCACGCCCGAGATTCCACTGGGCCTACCCGAAGCCCCGCTGGAAGACAGTTTCTGGAATGCCTTTTGGGCAGTCATAGACGGCCACGATGAAGGTTACGATGCGATTAGCATCACCGTTGCGGTCGCTTCCCTTGCGGGTGCGGTTCACCCTTACTTTGGTGAGCTGGCAGACAAGCTTGCCTGCAACCACAAGGGTGCTGTCTCGGCGATAAAAAACCCTATCCCTGGCCACACCGACATTGAGGCACTGGCCAACTGCCCCGGCGGCAGCCTGGGGCGATCACTCTACGATATGATTATCGAAAACGGCTATGACCCCGAGGTGCTGGACCGCAACTCCATCGCCCTGAGCGAACTCCCCCATTCGCTGCACTACCTGAACGCCCGCATACTGCAAATGCACGATGTCTGGCATCTGGTCGCGGGATACGACACCACCTCCTCCAACGAGATCGCTATTTCAGCCTTTCAGCTGGCGCAGTTTGGTCACAACTACTCCTCCATGTTCCTGGCTGCGGTGATGACCATCAGCACTATCAAGGAACCCAGGGGCTTTACCATCCTGATGCAGATTATTACCGAAGCGTGGCAGCACGGACGGGAAACGCCGGTGATGATGGACATTGAGTGGGAACAGGAGTGGAACAACTCGCTGGAAGATATCCGCAAGGAACACAGTATTCCGCTATACCACAGCATTTTCCCCGCAGACCTGCTGGAGTCGATTGAAAGCGCCTCGATCTGGAAAAAGCTGCAACTGGGCTACCAGATAACCCGTTTCAACCACAAGCTGAAACAGAACAGCCCGCAAGCAGCTCTCTCGTAGCTGCGTTACGCGTGGCCCCTCGCTGGCGAATTACGTTTGCTGACAATCCCTATGCCAATCCCAGCGCCTGGGCGCGGGCGATTGCTCTCACGACCCTGCTCTTGCTGCCCGCCTGGCAGTGCATCGGGGCGGAAGTCCCTAACGATCCGGTACCGCTCATCATCGCAGCGTTGCAAGAGCTCGATGCCAATGACCTGGATGACAACTGGTACTTCACCATGTCGCTGACCCAGGAAAAGGAAAACCAGATCATTCGCAGTGACCCCATAAAAAACCAATATGAACGCCGTCAGTTGTTGCAGGTAGATGGCAAGGCGCCGGATAAAAGCCGCCTGAGGGAGTTCCGCGAGGAAGAGGTTAAACGCGTCGACGACATAGACCCGAAAACCAGGGGGTACGGTCACCTGGTCGATAGCAGCACACTGCAGTTCGTCACGCAAAGAGGTGAACTATTGGAATTTTTTTTCAAGCCCCGCATCAATACGCTGAAAGACGCCGCGGGTAAAATGCGCGGTACGCTGTTGTTCAATAACACCACCAATGCCATCGAACAAATAGAGGTGCGCAACACGCAGGAACTCTCTCCAGCGTTCTCTGTCACCGTAAACAGTTATCGACTCAGCTTCCTGTTCCGATTGGAACAGGGCGCGCGGTTATTGCGAAAAATGGAATCGCATGCTGTTGGAAAGGTCGGCTTCCTGAAGAGTTTTGATCAATTAGTGGTGGTGGATTTTAGCGGTTTTCGACCAGCCGACAAAACCGCAGTAGCGCCCTAGACTGCTGTTTTTATCGCCCCGGTGCGCCAACATCGCACCGGGTATACACCAGTTTAGTTAAGGTAAATCAAAACGGACTACTACTGCCGGGCTCTCCAGTGGCTCGGTAATAGACAGGGTCAGCAAGCCATTGTCGCTTTTCGCCCGCTCGACGACCGCACCCAATACAGCAATGTCCTGCCAGGCAATCCCCGGGTCCTCGATAGTAAACTGAGCCTCGACGCCACCGTAGACAATGGCATATAAGGCATTATCTTTTTGTGTGTAGCGCAACTCGCGACCCTGCAAATTTTTGAAGCGCGTCCAGGGCCTGGTAGCGTAAAGCGCCTCACCGTTGATAGCCATCCAGCTACCCAGGGCGAGCAAGGGCTCTTGCTGCATCGCGGGAATCTGGCCATAGCTATCAGGACCGACATTGATCAGTACATTGCCATTTTTCGCCACCGTATCAACAAACCAGGTGATCAACTCCGGGGCATCCAGCATATCGTCCGCAGTCTCTCGCGAATTGAAAGCGAAAGAACTGCCGAGGCCCCTGGTCGATTCCCATTTGAAAGGCGGTATATCGGACAGGCTGTCGTACTCGGCGGTCTTGTATCCAATACGCGCCGGGTCATCCTCCAGCGCACTACTGGCATTAGCCAAGCTCCATCTGGCCAGTGCCTTGAGTACCCAGGTCACACCGGGTATCACTGCAATTTTCCCAAGCACATCCACCCCGGCCCAACGATCATTGACCGTCCCTTGCGGTACCTGTGCAAAGTAGTAATCAAATAGTTCCTGCTGTCGCCCCTTCGAGGGATAGCCAATATCAGCCCACAACACATCGGGATGATAGCGGTCGATCAACTCGGTCATCTGCGCGTAAACGTAGTCGGCGTACGCCTGGCTGGCCGGCGCACTGCGCATCACATCCCGTGCAAGATCACCCTCAGCCACCAACTTGAAAGTCCAGTCCAGACCGGTGGAATAGTAGGTTCCAAAACGCATGCCCCGGGCGCGTACCGCTGCGGCAAGCTCACCTACCATATCCCGTGACGACCCCCAGCCCTGCCGGTTGGGGTTGCTCACAGCGCTGGGCCACAAGGTATAGCCATCGTGATGCTTGGTAACCAGCACCACATACTTTGCGCCGGCCTGCTGGAACAGCTCCGCCCAGGCATCCGCATCCCAGGCCTGGTCCACGCGCTGTTCGAAGGTTTTCCTGAAATCCATATACGGAGCCGAACCGTACGTCTTGGCGTGATGGTTGACCGTATCGCTTTGCGGCAAATTGAGGGAGTAGAGATACCATTCTGCATAAGGCAATTCCTGGCGCGGGGAGTCACCCAACAGGACGTCCTCCAGCTCCCCGGGCTGCAATGCCCCCCCGGCGGCAAAAGCGGGCACAGAGGCCGGGCCCCAGTGGATAAATATTCCCAGTTTGGCCTCATCAAACCACTGGGGTATCTGCCGCGAGCGTTCATGGGTTGCTTCAGTTACCGGATCGGCGCAGCCGCCCGACAAAGACAAAAAAATCGACAATACAAGTGTTCTAAACAGCAAAGACCGGTCAGCACGCATTTTTTATTCCTGTAGGCTGGACTGGATTCAGTCGTCCATTAAACCACTTTTCCCCGTGTATTGAGATGACCGTTTGCGGCTACCGGAAGTTACCGCTGCACGGCTGGCCCTCGCAGCTGTGGCAGAGTATGCTAAGTTCAGCATCAAATAATAATAAGTCGAGGTGTGTTGATGAGAATTCACAGCAAGGCATTGACCCTGCTTGCCGCTAGCCTCTACGCCAGCCTGACTCCAGTGACGGCAGTGGCACAACAGCAGGAAGCTGCTAAACCTGTCCTTCTGGAAGAACTGCTGGTCACTGCCCAAAAACGGGAGCAAAACCTGCAGGATGTTGCTGTCGGTGTCTCCCTGCTGACCGGCAAGGCCCTGGCCGAGTCACAACTGCGGAACGCCTCGGAGTTAGCCACCCTGATACCGACGCTGAATCTTCAAGCCAGCTCTGACCCCTCCACTTCCTCCTTCAATATTCGGGGCATTGGTACGCGAACGTTTAGCCCGGGTGTGGAGCCCAGTGTCTCGACCATGCTGGACGGCGTCGTCATGGGCCGTTCGGGCATGGCATTCATGGAGTTGGTCGATATCGATCGTATTGAAGTATTGCGTGGTCCCCAGGGCACTCTCTACGGCAAGAATGCATCAGGTGGCGTCGTCCATATCATCACTCGGGATCCTACCCCGGAACTGACAGCCACCGTTGTCGCCACGGCAATTGAGCATGACGAATATCGATTGGACGGCACTGTATCGGGGCCAATAACCGATGATCTCTCTTACCGCATAACCGGTTCCGCAGTGAACGACGACGGCTATGCCGAGAATTTCTACAACGGCAACAAGGTCAATGACGCCAACAACTACAGCGCACGCGGCAAGCTACTGTGGCAGGCAAACGAGGATCTTGAGTTTTTGTTAAGCGCTGACTACACCAAAAACGATTGCGACTGCACTGCACTGTCGGTGCGCTCTATCCTTGAGTCGCCAGCACAACAAGAGGAACTGGAGAAACAACTCCCGGTGGTACCTTCAAAAGACAACAAGGACGTCAATAATGACGAAACCACTTTCTCCAACATTCGCAGCCACGGTTTTTCCTTAACAGCCAACTGGGACGTCAGGAATCATCTGCTCACTTCCATTACTGCTTATCGAGAATGGGAGAGTGAAAGCTTCACCGACCTGGACAGGACACCCGGCAACCCCCTGGCACTGACACTGCCCGAGCCGCCCAATACCCACCAGAATCAATTTTCACAGGAATTAAGGATTACATCGCCGCCCGCGAGCTGGGGCACTTACGTATTGGGCGCCTTTTATTTTGACCAGGATGTCGACACAGCCAACACTGCCACCACTTCGCTGCTGGAGCCTTTCCTGCCAGCGGTAACCCGGGTATCCCGGACTGATGTGCACAGTAAAAACGCCGCGCTGTTTGGTGAAGTGAACTTTAGCATCGCGCAGGACTGGCAGCTCACACTCGGTGGTCGCTACACCTATGATGAACTCAAGTACGACACAACGGCTGATGGCACCGGCATCATATTCCCCCCTGATGGTACCTACAGTGACTCGCTGGATGACAGCGATTTTTCACCGAAGATTGCCCTGCAGTGGGATATCACCGACAACGCCATGACCTATGTCAGTTACGTCAGTGGCTATAAAGGTCCCGCTTTCGATACCGGCCTGGTTGCAGGTGGAACGGTTGTTGATCCGGAAACAAGCGATGCCTACGAAGTGGGTGTGAAATCCAGCTGGTTCGACAACCGCCTGGTTTTCAATGTTGCAGTGTTCTATACCGAATACGATGACTTCCAGGCCGAAACGGCCTTTGATATTCCTGAGTCCCCGATACCGGCTAATATAGTGACCAATGTGGGGCAGGTATCAACACAGGGAATAGAAGTGGAGTTCCTGTCCCAGCCCACCGACAAGTGGACTATTGGCGGCGGTATCGCCTACACCGATGGCACTATTGACGACTACCCCGACGGTAACTGCAGCGGCGGACAGAAATTTCGTGGCGAATGTGGCCCCGACGGTACCCAGGATCTGTCCGGCGGCCAATTGCCGTTCACCCCTGAATGGAAATTGAATCTAAGCACTGACTACACAATTGATATGGAGAGTGCGCCCTTCGCCATTCTGCTGGGCGCCAATGTGCGGGCCCAGGACGACGTGCTGTACGAATTATCACAGGATAAATACACCTGGCAGGATGCCTATGGCATTGTCGATATCCGCGCTGCAATTGCAGGGAAGCGCCATCGATATCGTATTACCGCTTTTGTCAAAAACCTGTTCGATAAAAACTACGCCAGCCTGATTTTTGCGCAACCCCCGGAGCTAATCCCCAACGCCTATATCCAGGCAGTGTCCAAATATGCGGAACGCACTGCAGGAGTGGAGTTGCGCTACGAGTTCTGAAGAAGCGCCGCACACCCTCCAACTGGCACCACATCCGCGACCTTATTCGCCCAGAGAGGGTCGCCCGGACAGGGTCGCCCAGACAGGGTCGCCCAGACAGGGTCCCCCAGACAGGGTCGCCCAGACAGGGTCGCTGGTCTATCGCCTAGACAACAAATACCAGCACAAAAACCGCGATAAAAAGTGCCGGGGCCAGAGCTCTGGAAGCTTTATTCAACGCCAGCGCCCCGGGAAGATTACCCTTCCCCTCCTGCCAGGTCACAGCAACGGCAGCGGCCAAGGCTGCAAATACCAGCACCGAAGAAGCCACCATAAATTGATCCAGGCGGGTCAAATAGGCGATTGGCGGCAGGATGGAGGCCATGGAAAAACGGTAGGCAATAAGGGTCAACATGGAAGTAGCGACCAGACCCACCCGTGGCGCCACAAACTCCAGCGGTATCCAGAAGACAGTCCAGGTCATCATCACCACGAGAAATAGCGGCACCAGTAATTGCCAGGTGTAAAAACCTGTGAGGCGCTTTATGTCAAAGATGATATCCATGCGACTCAGTGAACGATCCAGCGGTGCCACGTAGTGCTCACTGCTGGTGCTGCCACGAAAGTTCACCTCCCAGTTTGTGACGGACAGGTGCTCACCCATCGCAATACTGGCCTTATCGGCGACAATCTTCACCTGATCAGCCTCATAAGTTGAAACCACAATGTATCTCAATTCCTGCTTATCAAAAGGAAAGTCCGACAGGTCTGCGCGAAAGGTGAAAGCCCCATAGGCACGCACCGTTTGCGTCACCAGGCCTTGAGCCGTGACAGTAAACTGTGGTTCGCGCACCCGTTCCACGGACCGCCGGTTCAGCAGCTGTAGTTCTGGTGTCCAGATATCTCGCTCATCGACATAGCAAGGCTGCTGCCCACTGTGGGCAAGACGCGTGTCCCGCCACTCCGCCCGGAAGAAAACATCGCTGACGAAACTCTGGTCAGAGTCGCGGATTTCGATGAGGTCACTCATGTAGAGGTTGATATCCACGTCTACAGGGCCACCCCTGGTCGGCGGCAAAGCACTGAGATCATGCGCAGTAAGAGTACAGTTCTCCGCCAGCAGCTCTCCCGCTAACAGTAATAACAAAGCGCCGACCCATACACGCATCACACTATCATCTCCCTGAGGCACTGCCCTGGTTGTGCCCCTGCCGGACATTATTGAACCGGTTGAAGGTTGAGCCAGCAGTAAACATTAATTTTGACTGCGCATTATGCCTGTTTTCAAGGGAAGAAGACCGGCTTGTGTCACATATAGATCATTATCAGCTCATAAATCAGCACCGGGCGCTCATCCTGCCCCACTACATGGATATGCTGCTCCAGCACCATTTTGGTGCCCTTGGGAGTAGCGCTGACTTCCTTGATGCGACCGCGACTGTGCAGCGAGCTTCCGACCGGTACTGGCCCGGTAAAGCGCAGCTTGTCAGAGCCATAATTCAACATATTGTTGAAGCCGGTGACTTCGTAGCTCGGCTCACCCCGCATTTTGGGCAGCAACACCAGGGTGAGGAAACCATGGGCTATAGTGGTGCCAAAGGGACTGTCAGTTTTCGCCTTTTCCGGGTCGGTATGAATCCAGTAATCGTCGCCCGTTAACTCTGCGAACTGGTTCACCAGTGCCTGGCTAATTTCAACCTCACTGCTCCAGGCGCTGAACTCCTCGGACACCAACGCCTGCATTGCTTCAACATCGTCGTACTTGTACTGTTTCATGCCTTCTTTTCCCGGGACAGTGAATTTGCGACACATGTTACAGGCATGGGTGCAGCAACCAATCAGCCTGCGGCTTAAACAGCTATACCAGTTGCCCTTTCTCATTGCGGGGACGCTGTCTGTGGCTTGGGAAAAGCGGCAAAATGGCGCCCCACATATGACCCAATACGTCATTGCCAGGCAGCCACGCTCCAGTACACTGGCCCGCTTAACTTTTACCTCCGGTAAGTGCCTCAACAGCGCTGCCGGCAACCGAGGATAGATCATGCGCGAAGCAGTCATCGTAGAAGCAGTCAGGACACCCATTGCCCGCGGCAAACCCGGTGTAGGGGATTTATGTGACTTTCATGCCACAGAACTGCTGGCCCTGTCGCTCAATGAAATCGTCAAGCGCACCGGACTGGAATACTCCGATGTAGATTACCTGGCGGGCGGCTGTGTCACCCAGGCGGGGGAGCAGGCTGGCAACATTACACGCAACGCGTGGCTGACCCTGGGTAGGGACTACACCGCCGGCGGCACCACCCTGGACAACCAGTGTGGCTCGGCGCAGACCGCCAACCACATGATGTCTTCCATGGTCAGCACCGGTTCAGTAGACATCGGCATTGCCTGCGGCGTAGAGTCCATGAGTCGCGTCGGCCTCGGTGCCAATGTCTACAACGGTCCAGGTTACTTCGTTCCTGAGAACTGGCCCTGGGATTCTACTCCCGACCAGTTTTCCAGCGCCCAGCGCATCGCAGACAAGCGCGGCATCACCCGCGAGATGGTCGACCAGTTGGCCTATAACTCGCAGTTGCGCGCCAAGCAGGCCTGGGAAGAAGGCCGCTTTGACCGCGAAGTGTTTTCGGTAGAAGCCCCGATTCTGGGCGAAGACGGCAAACCCACTGGTGCAACCAGGACGGTCAACCGTGACCAGGGCCTGCGCAACACCACACTGGAAGGACTGGCGGGACTGAACCCCGTGATGGAAGGCACGATTCACACACCCGGCAACTCATCGCAGATTTCCGATGGCTCTGCCGCGGTGCTATGGATGACAGTGGAAGAGGCCAAAGCCCGCGGACTCAAGCCTCGCGCCCGCATCCTGGCTGACTGCGTGGTAGGCACAGACCCCTACTTCCTGCTCGATGGCCCGGTAGATGCCACCGCTGCCCTGTTCAAGAAAAGCGGTATGAACATGGGTGATATCGACCTGGTAGAGATCAACGAAGCCTTTGCCGCAGTGGTACTGTCCTGGGCCCAGGTTTACGACGCCGACATGGACAAGGTCAACGTGAACGGCGGTGCAATCGCCCTGGGCCACCCGGTGGGTTCCACCGGTGCGCGCCTCATCACTACCGCCCTGCATGAACTGGAGCGCTCCGACAAGAACACCGCACTCATCACCATGTGCTGCGGCTCTTCCATCGGTACCGGCACTATCATCGAACGTATTTGATGTAACGGGCCCGGTAAACGCCGGGCCTTTTTTATTGGTAATTCAAGGAGTACACACATGGGAGACCTGACAGGCAAAGTCGCCGTCATAACCGGTGCAGGCCGTGGCCTGGGCCGCGAGGAAGCGATGCAACTGGCACGCCAGGGCGCACGGGTCGTCATCAATGACATCAACCTGCCCGATGCGGCAGAAGCAGCACAGGCAACCGTCGAGGAGATAAAAGCCTTTGGCGGCGAGGCAATCCTTGTGTTGGGCGACTGCGCGGACAGCAATGACGCCAACACGCTGATGAAAACCACGCTGGATACCTACGGCGACCTCAACATCATGGTCAACAATGCCGGCTTCTGCCGCGACAAGACTATTTTCGGCATGAGCGATGACGAGTTCGACTCAGTGGTTCGCGTGCACCTGCGTGGACACTTCGTCAACATGCGCAACGCCACCGCCTACTGGCGCGACAAGGCCAAGGCTGGTGAAGAAGTCTATGGCCGCCTGGTCAGCACTTCCTCGGAGGCGGCTATCTACGGTTCCGCCGGACAGCCCAACTACGCCGCCGCCAAGGCGGGTATCATTGCGATGACCATGGGCGCTGCCCAGTTGCTGACCAAGTATGGTATTACCTGCAACGTGATCATGCCGCGCGCCCTGACTGACATGACCAACAGCGGCCAAACCGCCGAAATGTTCCAGCCCCCCGCCGATGGCGGCTTCCATGTCTTTGACGCGGCCAACGTGGCACCGTTGGTAGGCTATCTGGCGTCACCTGAAGCCGGCAAGATCTCTGGCGAGGTGCTGGTGGTCTGGGGCAATGAGGTGCAGGTATTGCAACGCCCCACCCTCGGCGATACTTTCGTCAATCCCCAGGGCGCAAAGAAGTGGGAGGTCGAGGATCTCCACACCTCCCTGGCAGCGCACTACGACGACAATTATATGGCTGTCTGGGGTGGTTATTCCGTTCCGCCAGTGTAAGCAAGACGCGGGCAGCCAATAGTAGCTGGTGGAATTTGTTCATCAAATTGGCGCTTTCAGTGATTGGCTGGAACCGTCAGGTAGCCTATGTTGAGACAATGTAATCAGCACAGCTGGCGAGAAAAATATTGATGTCACAGCAACCCGGTACAGAGCAAGCCCTGGACCTGCAATCACTTACCGGCGGACGCCTGGGGCCCTATCTCAGCTTCAATCCGGTAAGCCGCGTACAGATATGGCAGTGGTGCTCCGCAATGGGCGACAGGAATCCCCTGTACGTCGACGACGATTACCGCCAGGGTGCTGGATACAGCGAGGCACTGGCGCCACCGGCAATGATGCAGATGTGGTCCATGCGCGACGTCAACATGGAGTATGCGCCGGGCTCTACCCACGCAGCCCCCTACCAGGTATTCGATACACTGGCCGAACACGGCTTCCCCGGTAATGTGGCGGTCAGCTACGACATCAGCTTCCACCGGCTGCTGCAGGAAGGCGATCGCGCCCACCACTACACCACCATTGTCTCTATCAGCGATCTGAAGCAGACAGCCCTCGGTGAGGGTTACTTCGTCACCGAGCGGGCGGAATTTCTTGACCAGCATGAAACGCTATTCGCCGAGGCCCTGATCACCTATTTCCAGTACAAACCGGCTCTCGAGGATGGCGCAGGCCAGCCGCAGGACCAGCCAGGCAAGCAGGCGCCCCACGTTGACAGCCAGTGGCAGACTGACTTTACCGATATCCACTACGGGCAACTGAGCGAGGGGCAGGCACTGCCAGAGCTGGTGATTCCCATCACCCACAAGCTGATCATCAGCGGCGCGGCAGCGACACAGGACTTCATCGACGTGCATCACAACG
Organism: uncultured Halieaceae bacterium; assembly: GCA_965363655.1. Classification (GTDB taxonomy): domain Bacteria; phylum Pseudomonadota; class Gammaproteobacteria; order Pseudomonadales; family Halieaceae; genus Marimicrobium. The sequence goes on from CBDTVJ010000019.1 coordinate 15,181, forward strand.
CACCGGCGGCCAGGGATGCCGCCATGCCCGACATCTTCATGAACATACTCACTACCAGCGGCCTTTGTGCACGCTACCTCAGTGACTGGGCGGGACCAGGCAGTCGACTGCGGAAACTCAGCTTCAAACTGATGGCCCCCAATGTACCCGGCGACACCATGGTGATGCAGGGCCGGGTGAACCAGCTGCTACAGGCGGACGGGGAGAATCAAGTGCAAGTAGACTTCGCCGGCCGCAACAGCAGGGGCTTCCATGTTAACGGCGCTGCCACCCTGGCAGTGGCACCCTGACACTGACATCTTAGTACTAGTGCCCATTTCAATACACGCAATCAAGAGGACAACAACATGCAAGCAAAGCGTTTCGAAGGCAAGGTAGCCATCGTCACCGGGGGCAGCCTCGGTATTGGCCGCAGCACCGTCATGCAACTGGCCGATGAAGGCGCCCACGTCGTCGCCTGTGCACGCCGCAAGCCCAAGCTTGATGAACTGGAGGCCGTGATCAAAGAGCGCGGCGGCAGCTTCACCGGAGTCGGCCTGGATGTCGCCGACATCGAAGGTTTCACCAGGCTCATTGAAGATACCGCCGCCGAGCACGGCCGACTGGACGTGCTGGTCAATAATGCGCCCTCAGTTGTGGGCGGCATGATCGTCGATCAAAGTATTAAAAACTGGCGCGCCAACTTCGGTGTCTCTGTGGAAAGTGTATTTATCGGCGTACAGGCCGCCATGAAAATCATGCAGCCCCAGGGCTCAGGATCAATCATCAATGTCTCATCAGTCAGCAGCCTGCGCGCCGGCATGGCGGCAGCGGCCTATTCGGCTGCAAAAGCCGCAGTAAACCAGTTCACAATGTGTGCGGCGATGGAGGCAGCCCCCTATAACGTCAGGGTTAACGTGGTCGCACCCGGCGCAGTAATGACACCGGGGCTGGAAGCTTCCACCATGAAGAACAAGGCATTGCAGGACGCCATGGCGGGCTCCATACCCATGCAGCGCATCGGCCTTCCCGAGGAAATGGCAGAGGCAATTTGCTTCCTGGCGTCGGACGCGGCCGCGTTTATTACCGGCGTGGTACTACCGGTAGATGGCGGCAAAACGCCACAGATGTATATTCCCGACTTTGACCTGACCGCCCTGGACAACCAGAGCGTCAATTAGCCCAGGCACTGTTCAGCTGCATCCGCTACCCGGCACCCCTGCCGGGTACTGGCCTTCTATGGTCCCACCGGTTTGCTGGTTCAGACCCAGCTGGAGTATTTCGCCGCGCGATTGGCAAAGTCCATCTCCTGAAGGATAATGAGGAAATTGTCATTCATGTAAGACGACGTGTGCGAGCACCAGCGAGAGAACAACAATTATGGCACTCAACAAGATCCTGATAGTTATCGACCCCACGATCGACCAGCAGCCAGCTTTTGAACGCGGCCTGGATTCCGCCCGTGATACGGGGGCCGTCCTGCATTTATATGCCTGCGTTAACGAGGAATCTGGCTGCGCCAATGCGGCAGAGGCCTCACAAAAAATGCAGCCAGTCCTCGACCAGCTCGCTGCCCGGGTCACCGGTGAAGGCTATGAAGTCACCAAGGAACTGGAATACGCATCCGATTGGGCCAAACAGGCGGTAGCTGCTGCCTCCCGTTGTAAGGCATCCATGATTTTCAAGAACTCCTTTGACCACAGCTCAGTACAGCGGGAACTGCGCGCCACCTCTGACTGGACATTGCTGCGGATGGCGACCTGCCCCGTGCTGATGGTCAAGAATTTCCAGGACTGGAAACATCGCCGCGTACTGGCAGCTATCAACCCGGCCTCACAGGAAGCGGCCCATGTGAAGCTGGATGAAAAAATTACCACACTGGCACAGCAACTGGCCTCCACCTACGGCTCCGACGCGCACTTCGTCACCGCCTTCCAGGACCTGAATCACGCACCAGACGCCGAAGAAATAGCCCAGCAATGCAAGGCCCCGCCAGAGCATGTACACCTGAAGCAGGGCAAGGCCGCAGACGTTATCCGTGATGTGGCAGCAGAGCTGGAGGTGGATCTGATTATCGTCGGTACGGTGGCAAGGGATGGGATCAAGGGCCGGGTCGTGGGCAACACCTGTGAACGCCTGCTGGACCAGACGCACTCAGACCTGTTGGTCCTTAAATAGCGGCGTCCGACAACGTACTTTTTTAGAACTTCGATGGTAAAACTGAAGCTCGGGAGTCTGGCTGGGCTTTGCAAACCGTCTCGCGCAGGGACGCGCGAGTCGAGCCCCCATGGATGGGTTCACGGCGCGTTTGCAAAGCCCAGCCAGAGTCGCGAGTGCCACCTAACCTTTTAGAACCACTTGAATCGCAGTACTAAATAAGTTCCGGGCGCCAATTCCTGCTATGTGCTGTCCAGGCACGCCGTGAACCCATCCATGGGGGCTTGACTCACGGATGGCCGCCCCCAGCATCCATGCTGTAGACATCCTGAACAGCACATAGCAGGAACCGGCTCTAGCCCTGAGTTTTGCTCATTCTCGTAGTTTGCAGATGTACACTAACCAGCAGGCGCGCAAAAATTACAGCTCCAGCACATTGGACCTTACAAGCACACCACCATCGACCACCAGATCGTGTCCCGTGATAAAAGACGCACGCTCAGAACAGAGGTAAACCACCGCATCGGCTATTTCCTCTGGCTCAGCCAGGCGGCCCATAGCGTGGGCATTCAGGGTCTTTTCACGCATCTCCGGCATTTTTCGCAAGTACATGTCCATGCCACCGGAATTGATCCCCCCGGGACAAACAGTGTTAATACGTATGCCGCGCTTGGCATATTCAACCGCTACAGTCTTGCTGAGGTTTATAACCCCACCCTTCGCCGCCGCATAGGCGGACAGGAAAGCCTCACCGCGGATACCGGAAACCGACGCCACATTGACGATCGCACCACCACCGGAAGCTTCTATCAGCGGCAGCTGGTACTTCATGCACAACCAGACCCCGCGCAGCGTCACCGACATACAGCGGTCCCATTCTTCCTCGCTGAGCTCCACCACCGGCTTACTGGGCACACCAAGGGCCGCGTTATTCGACACCAGGTGCAGGCCACCAAAGGCCTCGCGCGCCCGCTCTGTCACGCGCTGGACATCCTCGGCCCTGCTCATATCAGCTTTGACGAATACACCTTCTCCGCCCTGGC
>CBDTVJ010000020.1:0-18352 GCA_965363655.1 uncultured Halieaceae bacterium
TCAGTCACAAGAAGACCGAGACCCTCATCTTCATCACGCCGCGTATTCTGGCTGATACGCTGCTGGACTAGGTTTGTCTAGAGTTACCTTACATGCCCCTCCTTCACAGAGTTTTCCTGGTCGGCCCCATGGGGGCCGGCAAAACGACCATTGGCAAGTATCTTGCTGAGCACCTGAAACTTCGTTTTGCAGACACGGATTCAGAGATAGAGGCACGCACCGGTGCCGATATCCCCTGGATCTTTGATGTAGAAGGGGAGGAGGGTTTCCGCGTACGCGAGCAACAGGTAGTGGCGGAAATGACTGAGTGGGATGGCGTGGTACTGGCTACCGGCGGTGGTGTCATACTGCGCCCGGAGAATCGCAGCGCCCTGGCTGGCCGGGGGTTTGTTATTTATCTCTACGCTACGGTGGAAGAGCAGGTGCGGCGAACGCGTCGCGACCGGCGTCGACCCCTGTTACAAAATGGCGACCCGGAGCAGGTGTTGCGCGACCTTATGGTCGAACGGGATCCGCTTTATCGGGAAATCGCCGATCATATTATCGAAACCGATGCCTGTAGCCCCAGAACCGTGGCCCAGCGCCTGGTGCGTGAGCTCACCGCCGACTAGGCGGTACGACAGGTTCCACGCCAGCCCCAGCGGCACAGACAGCACCTTCCCCAAAGCGTTATCATAGAGTCTTTCCAACGATAAACCCGAGGAATGATTGTGTCCTTGATTATGCACACCCTGCATGTGGATCTGGGGGAGCGAAGCTACCCCGTATACATTGGCCGAGACCTGCTGGTTGACCCTGAGCTGCTGGCCCAGCATGTGACGGGCTCCCAGGTGGTTATTATCAGTAACGATACGGTTGCTCCGCTGTATGTGGACCGGGTGAGGTCAGCCCTGGGCCAGCGGCAGCTGATTACTGAAGTGGTATTGCCCGATGGCGAGCAGTTCAAGACTATGGATAGCCTGTCGGGTATTTTCGACCGGGTCATGGCGGACAACCATAATCGCACCACAACCTTTGTTGCCGTGGGTGGTGGAGTGGTCGGGGATATCTCAGGTTTTGCCGCCGCCTGTTACCAGCGTGGGGTGAATTTTATTCAGGTGCCCACGACGTTGTTGGCCCAGGTAGACTCCTCTGTGGGCGGCAAGACCGCCGTTAACCATCCGCTGGGCAAAAATATGATCGGCGCTTTTTACCAGCCGCAGGCGGTGCTGATAGACATCAATACACTACAAACCCTGCCGCCCAGGGAGTTCGCCGCGGGTCTGGCAGAGGTCATCAAATACGGTTTGATCAGTGATGAGCCGTTCTACCGCTGGCTGCAGGAGCAAATGCCACGTCTACTGGCCCGCGAAGAGGCGGCATTGGCGGAGGCGATCGAGCGCAGTTGTGCAACCAAGGCGCAGGTGGTGGCGGCCGATGAGCGGGAAGGGGGCATCCGGGCCATTCTCAACCTCGGGCATACCTTTGGTCACGCCATAGAAACCGGCCAGGGCTACGGGCAGTGGTTACATGGCGAGGCGGTAGCCACGGGCATGTTGCTTGCATTGAAGTTATCTGCGCGGCGCGCTTGGCTTGCTGCGTCCGAGGTTGATGAATTTCGGGAAATGCTCAAGGGGGTGCACTTACCGACAGAGGTACCCGGGGATATGACGGCGACGGACTTCCTGACGTTGATGCAAAGGGACAAGAAGGTGGTGGACGGCCGCCTTCGCCTGATTTTGCTCAAGAGTATCGGCGAGGCCTGTATTGTCGACGATGTCTCACAGGAGGAATTGCGAGACCTGTTTGAATAACCCTGCACATGGTGCTTGATTTCGGAGTTTGTCCCCCTCTGGCCATCTGTGTAAAATAGGCAGCCTTTTCTAGCCCGCCGCCGACAAGGCAATGGGTGTTCCAATGTAACTTGTTGTTTTTTTAAATTCTGGATTTACTATGAGCGCAGGCCTGTTTAGACCTGAAGATGTCCGCGATAATTGCGGTTTCGGTTTGATTGCACACACTTCCGGTGACGCTAGTCACCGCCTACTGTTGACGGCAATCGAGTCCCTGACCTGCATGACCCACCGCGGTGGTATTGCCTCAGATGGCAAAACCGGTGATGGCTGCGGCTTACTCCTCCAGATGCCAGACCAGTTTATGCGTACTCTGGCCCAGGAGTGCTTCGATGTAGAGCTGGGTGATGCCTATGGTGTAGGCCAGATATTTCTCAATACAGATCCCGAAAAAGCTGCTGCGGCCCGCCTTAACACTGAGCAAGCGCTTACCGATCAGGGCCTGAAGGTGCTCGGTTGGCGGCAGGTCCCTACCGACAGCTCGGTGTGTGGCGAGATCGCCCTGGCCAGCCTGCCCTTGATTGAACAGGTCTTCATAGATGCCACCGGAGTCTCCGAGCAGGATCTGGGTTCCAGGCTGTTCGTGGCGCGGCGCAAGGCAGAGATGGCCAATGAGGGAGACGAGGACTATTACATCTGTAGCCTCTCCGGTGGCGTAATTGCCTATAAGGGCCTGGTGATGCCGGTGGATTTGCCGCGTTTTTACCAGGACCTGGACGACGAGCGCCTGGAAACCGCGATCTGTGTTTTCCACCAGCGTTTTTCGACCAATACCATGCCCCGCTGGCCGCTGGCCCAGCCTTTCAGGCTCTTGGCCCACAATGGGGAGATCAATACCATTGATGGCAATCGCAACTGGGCCGAAGCCCGTACCGCGCGTTTTGAGACGGACCGGCTGCCGAATATCAAGGATATCGCACCCCTGGTGAACCGTACCGGTTCGGATTCATCCAGTCTGGACAACATGCTGGATGTGTTGCTCACCGGTGGTGTAGACATGCCCCGGGCGCTGCGTATGCTGGTGCCGCCCGCCTGGCAGAATATGGAATCCATGGATCCCGATCTGCGGGCGTTTTACGAGTATCACTCCATGCATATGGAGCCCTGGGATGGCCCGGCCGGTATTGTGCTTACCGATGGGCGCTATGCGGTTTGCCTGTTGGACCGCAACGGCCTGCGGCCGGCTCGATGGGTAAAGACCAAAGACGGCTTTATTACGCTGGCTTCTGAAATCGGCACCTACGCGTACAAGAATGAAGATGTGGTAGCCAAGGGTCGCGTCGGGCCCGGGCAGATCCTGATGGTAGATACCCATACAGGCGAAGTACTGCACACCAAGGAAATTGACGACCGCCTCAAGTCTCGACAGCCTTACAAACGCTGGTTGCGTGAGAAAGCCCAGCGTATCGAGGGTACTTTCGGCGGTGAAATGGCCGCGGGCATTGAGCCGGAGCAGCTGGACAACTATATGAAGATGTTCCAGGTTACGTTCGAGGAGCGTGACCAGGTATTGCGTCCCCTGGCGGAGTCCGGTAATGAAGCGGTTGGTTCTATGGGCGATGACACGCCCATGGCGGTGCTGTCGCGCAAGGAGCGCTCGCTGTTCGATTATTTCCGGCAAAAATTTGCGCAGGTTACCAATCCGCCTATTGATCCATTGCGCGAAACCATTGTTATGTCCCTGGAAACTGACCTGGGTGGCGAAAAAAACCTGTTCGCGGAAGGGCCGGAGCACGCCGACAGGGTTACCCTGACGTCACCGGTTTTGTCGCAGGGGAAATTTACCACCCTGGTGCAGCTGGATCGCCCTGGCTTTGTTGTAGAAAAAATCGATTGTACTTATAAGCCCGGCGAGAAAAGCCTGAAGCAGGCCGTCGAGGATGTGGCAAAGGCCGCCGAGCAGGCTGTCAGGTCCGGCGCATCCATACTGGTGTTGTCCGATCGTGCCATCGACAAGGATTCCCTGCCGGTCCACAGTCTGCTGGCGACTGGCGCCGTGCACCATCACCTGATCAAGTGTGGCCTGCGCATCGACGCCAATATTGTGGTGGAGTCGGCCAGCGCCCGTGACTCGCATCAGGTGGCCTGTCTGCTCGGCTTTGGCGCTACGGCGATCTATCCCTACCTGGCCTACAGCGTGTTGGAGGAGTTGATTCGTAATGGTGAGGTTCTGGGTGAGCCCAGTGCCTGCTACAAGAACTACCGCAAGGGCCTCAACAAGGGTCTGTTGAAGATTATGTCCAAGATGGGCATATCCGCTGTCAGCTCCTACCGTGGTGCCCAGTTGTTTGAGGCTGTTGGCCTCGCCCAGGAAGTTGTAGACCTGGCTTTTTGCGGTGTTGCCTCACGTATCGAGGGCAGTGGTTTTGCCGAGCTGGAGCGAGAATTACAGACTCTGGCAAGTCGGGCCTGGTCCTTCCGCAAGGGTATCGAGCCGGGCGGCCTGTTGAAATATGTGCACGGCCAGGAATACCACGCCTTTAACCCCGATGTGGTGATGACCCTGCAGCAGGCGGTGGCCAGTGGTGACTATGCCGATTACCAACGCTATGCGGGCCTGGTCAACGAGCGACCCGTGGCCACTCTGCGGGACCTGTTGCGCCCGGTAGAGTCCGGGGATGCCCTGAGCCTGGATGAAGTAGAACCCATTGAGGCGATCCTGCCGCGTTTTGATTCCGCCGGGATGTCCCTGGGTGCCTTGAGTCCTGAGGCGCACCAGGCTTTGGCGGCGGCCATGAACCGTATGGGCGCCCGTTCCAATTCGGGTGAGGGTGGCGAGGATCCTGAGCGCTTTGGCACCGAACGCATGTCCAAGATTAAACAGATTGCATCGGGGCGTTTTGGCGTTACTCCGCATTACCTGGTCAACGCCGAAGTACTGCAGATCAAGGTGGCCCAGGGCGCCAAGCCGGGGGAGGGTGGCCAGCTACCCGGGGGCAAGGTGAATGACCTTATTGCCCGCCTGCGTTATTCAGTGCCGGGGGTAACCCTGATCTCGCCGCCGCCGCACCACGATATCTACTCGATTGAGGATTTGGCCCAGTTGATTTTTGACCTCAAGCAAGTCAATCCGCAGGCCCTGGTGTCGGTCAAACTGGTCTCCGAACCGGGCGTGGGCACCATTGCTGCTGGAGTCGCCAAGGCCTACGCGGATCTCATTACCATATCCGGTTATGACGGCGGTACTGCGGCCAGCCCCCTGACGTCTATCCGCTATGCTGGATCCCCTTTTGAGCTGGGGCTGGCGGAAGTGCAACAGACACTGCGGGGCAACGGACTGCGCGGCGCTATCCGCTTGCAGGCTGACGGCGGCCTGAAAACGGGGCTGGATGTAATCAAGGCTGCGATCCTGGGCGCCGAGAGCTTTGGCTTTGGTACCGCCCCGATGGTGGCGCTGGGATGTAAATACCTGCGTATCTGTCACCTCAATAATTGCGCGACCGGTGTTGCAACCCAGAACCAGCAACTGCGCGATGACCACTTCAACGGTACCGTGCAAATGGTAGTCAATTTCTTCACCTTTGTTGCCACGGAAACCCGCGAGTGGTTGGCGCGTCTGGGCGTGCCCTCCCTGGAGGCACTGATTGGACGCACGGATTTACTGGAGTGCCTGCCGGGAACGACCGAGAAGCAGGCTGGCCTGGATCTCAGCCCGATCCTGTATAAAGACGCCAGCTTCGAGGGGCAGCCCGAGTTCTGTGAAGTGTCTTCCAACGACCCCTTTGACAAGGGCGAGAAGGCGGAACGAATGGTGGCGGCGAGTCTCGCGGCTATTGAGGGGCAGACCGGCGGCGAGTTCGAGTTTGAGGTCACCAACTGTGACCGCTCTATTGGCGCACGCCTGTCCGGCGAAATAGCCCGCCGCTATGGCAACACAGGAATGGAACCCAATCCCATCGTACTGCGCCTCACCGGCACAGCCGGTCAGAGCTTCGGTGTGTGGAACGCCGGCGGCCTGCATATGTACCTCGAAGGCGATTCCAATGATTATGTCGGCAAGGGCATGGCCGGTGGTAAGCTGGTGGTCAATCCTCCCGCGGATAGCGAATACAAGTCCCAGGAAACGACGATCATTGGCAACACTTGCCTCTACGGTGCCACTGGCGGCAAGTTGTTTGCAGCGGGAATCGCCGGCGAGCGTTTCGCCGTACGCAACAGTGGCTGTCAGGCGGTGGTTGAAGGCGCCGGTGACCACTGCTGCGAATACATGACCGGTGGAACCGTCACCGTGCTGGGCCAGACGGGCGTAAACTTTGGCGCCGGCATGACGGGTGGGTTTGCCTACGTGCTGGACGAAGATCGAAGTTTTATCGATAAGTACAATAGCGAACTGGTGGAGATCCACCGGGTTAGCGCTGAGTACATGGAGCCGTACCGTAATCACCTGCGCAACAATATTCGGGAGTTCGCAGAGGAGACCGGTTCACAGTGGGGCACCACCCTGCTGGAAAATTTTGAAGACTACGTGGGCAAGTTCTGGTTGGTGAAGCCAAAGGCAGCTGACCTGGATCGTCTGCTGTCGCGGCTACGCAATACAGACTAGTCGCTGCGAGCTTAGGAAACCGTTATGAGTAAGCGTTTGGACAACAATTTTCAATTCATAGACGTCGGCCGTGGCGAACCCGACAAGAAAGCCTTGCACACCAGAAAGCAAGACTATGTGGAAATCTACACCCCCTATAGCCGGGAACAGGTGGCAGAGCAATCCCACCGCTGCCTCGCCTGTGGTAACCCCTATTGTGAGTGGAAATGCCCCGTTCACAATCTTATCCCCGACTGGCTCAAGTTGGTCAGTGAAGGTAATTTGTTCGAAGCTGCGGAGCTGAGCCACCAGACCAATACCCTGCCGGAAGTGTGTGGCCGGGTTTGTCCACAGGACCGCCTGTGTGAGGGCGCCTGTACCCTGAACGACGGTTTTGGTGCAGTGACGATTGGCGCATCCGAGAAATACATTACCGATACCGCCCTGGCGATGGGCTGGCGGCCCGATATGTCCAAGGTCGTGCCCACAGACAAGACGGTGGCGATTATCGGCGCGGGCCCTGCCGGCCTGGGCTGTGCCGATGTCCTGGTGCGCAGCGGTGTGAAGCCTGTGGTTTTTGATCGCTACCCCGAGATCGGTGGCCTACTGACCTTCGGTATTCCTGAGTTCAAGCTCGAAAAGGAGGTGATGACTCGCCGTCGGGAGGTTTTCGAGGGCATGGGCATCGAGTTCCGCCTCAACACTGAGGTCGGCACTGATATCAGTATCAAGGAACTTATGCAGCAGTTCGATGCTGTTTTTCTGGGAATGGGTACCTATACTTATATACGCGGCGATTTTCCCGGTGAAGATCTACCGGGTGTCTATGAGGCACTGCCCTACCTGGTAGGTAATGTGAATCACAACCTGGGCTTTCCCCAGGATGCCGAGAATTACGTCAATCTGAAGGGCAAGCGCGTAGTGGTGCTGGGCGGTGGTGATACCGCTATGGATTGCGTGCGAACCGCCGTGCGCCAGCAGGCAGAACACGTGATATGCGCCTATCGACGCGACGCCGCAAATATGCCTGGCTCCAGGCGCGAAGTTAAGAACGCACAGGAGGAGGGTGTTGAATTCCGTTACAACTGCCAGCCGATTGAGGTGGTGGAGTACTTCGGACAGGCCTGTGGGGTGAAGATGGTGCAAACGGAGCTGGGAGAGCCGGATGAGAGTGGACGCCGTCGTCCCCAGCCTATTCCTGGCAGCGAGGAAGTTATGGAGGCCGACGCGGTAATCATCGCCTTCGGCTTCCAGCCCAGTCCGCCCCAGTGGTTCCAGGATATTGACGTGCAGACCAACAGCTGGAATGGCGTGGTGGCGGAAGAGTTCCAGACTTTCCCCTTCCAGACCAGCAACCCGAAAATATTCGCTGGCGGCGATATGGTGCGCGGTTCCGACCTGGTGGTAACGGCCATCTGGGAGGGCCGTCAGGCAGCCGAGGGTATCCTCGATTATCTTGAGGTATAACTCGCAGCCGTGGGAAACCCCGCGGTGTTGTCACCGTCGATGGCAGTATAAGGTTTAATTCAATGAGTGAACTCAAGAACGACCGCTTCCTGCGCGCCTTGTTGCGCCAGCCCGTGGACCGCACACCCGTATGGATGATGCGTCAGGCCGGCCGCTATTTGCCTGAGTACCGTGCTACGCGTGAGCAGGCGGGTTCTTTCCTGGACCTGTGCAAGAATGATGAGCTGGCCTGCGAGGTTACCCTGCAGCCCCTGCGTCGTTACCCCATGGACGCTGCCATCCTGTTCTCTGATATTTTGACCGTGCCTGATGCGCTGGGGCTGGGCCTGTATTTTGAAGAAGGCGAGGGCCCGCGATTTCGCAAAACTGTGCGCAGCGAAGCCGATCTGGCGGGATTAAACAGTATTCGTGCTGAGGATGACCTGGGCTATGTGATGCGCGCGGTAAGCACCATTCGTCGTGAGCTCAACGGCTCGGTTCCGCTAATCGGCTTTTCCGGCAGCCCCTGGACCTTGGCCACCTATATGGTCGAAGGCGGTTCCTCGAAAGATTTTGCCCATATCAAGACCATGGCTTACGACCAGCCCGAGTTAATGCACCATTTACTGTCGCTGTTGGCGGACGCTGTCGCGGACTATTTGACCGCACAGGTGGAGGCCGGAGCCCAGGCGCTACAGATTTTTGATACCTGGGGCGGTAGCCTCAGCGCGGCGGGCTACAAGGAATTTTCCCTGAAATACATGCAGCGGATTATTTCCCGCCTGCCCGCAGAGGCGGACGGACGCAAAGTGCCGGTGATTGTGTTTACCAAAGGTGGTGGCCAGTGGTTGAATGCCATTGCAGAATGCGGTGCCCAGGCAGTGGGAATCGACTGGACTACTGATATCCATACCGCCCGCGACCTGGTGGGTGACCGGGTCGCCTTGCAGGGTAATATGGATCCCAGCATGCTGTTTGCATCGCCCGAGCGCATTCGTGCTGAAGTAGAGGGAATTCTGGCGTCTTACGGCCACGGCTCTGGTCACGTGTTCAATCTCGGGCACGGAATTACGCCCGGTGTAAACCCGGATCATGTGACGGCCTTCGTTGATGCTGTGCAGGAACTGTCACCCCAGTATCACCAGGAGAGCTGAGTGCTCCCGGGGCTGGACTAACCAGCCTCCTGCTTTGCCGCCGCCTCGTCGCAGCAAAAATCATGGTCCATTTCCAGGGCAGGCTGGTCGGAGGAGGGCCGCCCGACAATTTTTGCGGGCACACCGGCAACCGTGGTGTGCGGCGGAACGTCCTCTAGTACGACACTTCCCGCGCCTACCTTGGCGCCTTCACCCACATGTATATTGCCCAGGATCTTGGCGCCCGCGCTGATCAGTACGCCATCACCGATTTTGGGGTGGCGGTCTCCTTCGTCTTTGCCGGTGCCCCCGAGGGTAACTGACTGTAAAATTGAAACATTGTTGCCCACCACCGCAGTCTCGCCTATGACCAGGCCAGTGGCGTGGTCCAGCATGATGCCGTTACCCATGCTGGCTGCCGGGTGTATGTCCACTCCAAACTCCGCTGACATGCGGTTCTGGAAGAACAGTGCCAGCGGCTCGCGTCCGTTGTTCCACAGCCAGTGTGCCACGCGCTGGGTTTGCAGGGCGTGGAAACCCTTGAAGTAAAGGAAAGGTATATACAATTCCTGGCAGGCTGAATCCCGGTCTTCCACCGCCTGTAAGTCCTGCCTTACCGCCTCGCGAATAGTGGGGTCGCTTTCCAGCGCTTCCAGCATCACTTCCCGCAACAACAGGGCGGATGCAGTGGAACTGTGTAACTGGCTGGCAAGGTGGAAGCTCAGCGCCATTTCCAGTCGCGTGTGATTCAAAATCGTGGCGTGCAGGAAGCTGGCCAGAATGGGTTCTTCGCTGGCGTGCAGTGCTGCTTCCTTGCGAATGCGCTCCCACATGGGATCGGCATTGGTCGGGGACATGGTCGTACCTCCCTTTTAAGCCAGCACTGTAGCCTATTCCTGCTTTTGCGTCACGGCATGATAGCGCCGGTATACGACCACAGCTGGTGGCCGCTTTGCCGGTATTTTTGCTCGAACAGGGTGAGGGCCGGGCCGTCCTCGGGGATTTTACTCACGTATCCGCGGTGACCGGCAAGGTGCATGGCAAAGCCGAATTCCTCTACATAAACCTGCCAATTGGAGCGCAGCTCAAGGTCTCCGCCCAGCCGCAGCAGCTGCGGGAAACTGCCGTGACCATGAATGCGCCGTTGCAGGTGACGGGCCTTGGGCCATGGATTGGGATATAGCAGATAGTGGAAGTCGACGAGCTTCCCGTCCTCGGCTAATAGTGTCCAGATGTCTTCGCAATTCGCCCGCAGCAGCAGGTAATTGGTGCTGTCACTGCCAGGGTGTTTATCCAGCCGTTGCGCCGACTGGTCAATACCCACGACCAGGTGCCCCGGGTGGCGTGCCGCCAGGGCGGCAGTGCTGTGGCCCGTGCCACAGAAGGAGTCCAGCACCAGCGGGCGCGGATTGGCCGCCAGTTCGCGGCTCAATGCCCGGTAGGCCTGCCGGTTGTGCTCAGACACCATCGCGCGATGGCGTGTGTTGAGGTGCCGCAGTACCACCGCGGCCAGTTTGTGGTGCAGGTGGGGCTGATTACTGGTAACCGGGGGTGAGTTAGCCTGCAAGACCTTCTAGCGCCTCCAGAATGCGCAATTTATTTGCCATGGGTTTGATGTTAGTCACTGGCGCTGCGATCATAACCCCCGATAATTAGCATATCCACTGAAAGTAAGGCCTCTCATGCGCGACGATCTGCGACCCTACTGGGTCAAGAAGTGTTACCTCAAGTTCCGGAATTGGTATGTCGGGTATTTCCTCGGCCCGGAGTGTGCCTACCTGGGCCCTCATCACAACATTATGAAACCCTGGTATGTGCAAATATCAGGCAATAACATTCGTATCGGCCGCTGTTTTACCGCAATTGGGGAGCCCGGTAACCGTGTTGAAGTCGGGGTGTGGGGACGCGGCGTCGGTCAGGGCAGTATCTCGATCGGCGATGGCTGCCTGATGAGCCCGGGTTCACGCCTCAGTGCCAGCGATGAAGTCATCCTGGGCGACGGGGTAATGCTGGCCAATGGCGCCTATGTCACCGACTCTGACTGGCACACTATTTACGACCGTATGGTGCGGGAGGAATCCCCAACTCCGGTGCACATTGGTGACAATGTGTGGCTGGGAGACCATTCTACGGTACTCAAGGGAGTGACCATCGGTGAAAACAGTGTGGTCGCGGCCCGTGCGGTAGTGACCCGGGATGTACCTCCTAACGTGGTGGTTGCCGGGAGCCCGGCGAAAGTGATCAAGGAGCTTGATCCCGAGCGCGGCTTCCATACCCGCATGGACTATTTTGCTGATCCGCAGGGTCTGGATCATTTTTTCGATGCGGTGGATCGGCAAGTGCTGGAGGGCAACAGTTTCTGGCGCTGGTTATGGTCGGTGCTATATCCGCGCTCCCGCATGCCTTGAATGAATAGCGGTGGCCCGGACAGTCCACTGCAAACTACAGTAGTTGCAGAGGCTCCTCCTGCAGGGCGGACATCTGTTCACGTAGCTCCAGAATGTGATCGGCCCAGTACCGTTCTGTATTGAACCAGGTAAAGCTGCGTGGAAAAGCCGGGTCTTCCCAGCGGCGCGCCAGCCATGCGGCGTAGTGGATCAGGCGCATTGTGCGCAGGGTTTCTATCCAGCGGATCTGGCGTGGGTCAAAGTCACAGAATTCGCTGTAGCCCTCAACCAGTTCGGACAGTTGCAACTGACGGTCTTGTCGATCGCCGTTGAGGAACATCCATAAGTCCTGTATTGCAGGGGCGGTGCAGCAGTCATCGAGATCAACAAAGTGTGCGGTTTCATCGCGCCACAGGATGTTGCCCACGTGACAGTCACCGTGCACGCGTATCATATCCTCTGCCTGTACCTCACTATAAATTGTAGTTACTCGCTGCTCCAGGTCTGCGGTCAGGGTTTCGTAGGCGGGAATCAAGTCTCGGGGAATGAAGCCATTGAGTAAAAACTCGCGGCTTTCGCTGAGCATCCTTGTTACCAGCATGGTGTGCCGGTGCTCGAAGGATCCCGCCTTACCCACTCCGTGGATACGCCCCAGGGTCCGACCCAGCACCAGCATGTTATCCAGGTTGTCCAGCTCGGGCGGGTAACCGCCGCGCCTTGTAAACAGTGCGAACTGGAAGCCCTTGTAAGTGTGGAGGGTGGTGCCTTTGTCGTCCACCAGGGGCGCTACCACCGAGATGTCCGCATCCTGCAGTTCCAGGCTGAAACTATGTTCCTCCAGTATCTGCGCTTCGCTCCAGCGTTGTGGACGGTAGAACTTGGCGATCAGCGGTGTGTCATCTTCGATACCCACCTGGTAAACCCTGTTTTCATAGCTGTTTAAGGCCAGCAGGCGAGCATCGCTTAGATAGCCTACGGACTCCACCGCATCAATCACCACATCCGGGTGGAGCAGGTCATAGGGGTGAGTGTTCATGTCGGGTCCGCCGTTTCCATTAGTAAGGCCGCACTCTTGATTTGTGCGAATACATTGTCGCCTACGCGCAGTCCCAGCTCGGTGGTGGATTTTCGCGTGATGCGTGCCAGCAGGTACTGCGACCCGAGGGACAGGCGCAATAACAGGCGGGGCGCGTCGCTGTCTTCAATTTCACTGATAGTGACCGGGAGAATATTCAGGATACTGCTATCAGTGGGTCGCTGTCGGCAGATGCTGACATCTCGCGCTGGAATGCGCACCCGGCGAGTCTGCCCCGGGGCCTGTGGCAGGTGATTTACCAGCAGCGGCTGACCCGCGACATCCATGCGGGTCAGGCCGTACTGTTCGTCGTGCCCGGCGATAGTGGCTGACACTATGGCCGCGGCTTGTTCCTCATGCGACAGGCGGGTATCGAGCCGACTGCACAAATCCAGCATTGATCCCTGGTTTGTTATTTGCCCCTCGTCGAGCAGTACCAGGTGATCCGCTATCTGGCTGACTTCCTCGATATCGTGGCTGACATACAGCATGGGCAGCCGTAATTCCTGTCCCAATTGCTGCAGGCACTGCAGGCACTGCTGGCGTGCCGCCTGGTCCAGGTTGGCCAGCGGTTCATCGAGTAACATTAGCCGGGGATTTGATAACAGGGCCCGGCCAATCGCCACGCGCTGTTTCTGTCCGGCGGACAGCCTGTCGGTCTCCTGTGAGAGTAATACCGTGAGTTGCAGCAAGTGGATAATAGCGTCGAGCTTGTCTGCGGTGCGACTGGACTGGCGCTTCATTCCGTACTGTAAATTCTGCAGTACATTGAGATGTGGAAACAGGCGTGCATCCTGGAATACGTAGGCGATACCCCGTTTCCAGGGCGGTGTGTGGTGGCCATGTTCCTGCCATGCGGTATCGCCCAAACGTACAACGCTGTTCGGCTCGGGCCTGCGTAAACCGGCGACGCAATCCAGCAGGGTGCTCTTGCCACTGCCACTGGGACCATGGACAGCGGTCACACCGTGGGCGGGGACTTCACAATCCACGGATAACCTGAACCCGTTGTCTCCGGCACAGTTGATGTGCAGTGCCAGGCTGCTCATGCCCGCACCCGCCAACTGCCCTGTCGGTCGCTGCGGTAGAGGATGAACAGCAGTGTGAGGGAAAATAACACCAGCGCTCCGGCCAGTCGATGCGCTTCGGCGAACTGCAGTGATTCCACATAATCATACAGGGCGATGGACAGCACCTGGGTCTCCCCTGGAATGTTGCCGCCGATCATCAGGACCACGCCAAATTCTCCTACGGTATGGGCAAAACCCAGACTGGCGGCCGTGACGAAGCTGCGCCGGGTCAGTGGCAGTACTACAGAGACAAACTGATCCAGTGGTCGTGCACCCAGTGTGGCTGCGGCCTGCAGCAGTCCCGGTGGTACCCGTTGGAATGCGGACTGCAGGGGCTGCACGACAAAGGGCAGGGAGTAGATCACTGAGCCTATTACCAGGGCGCTGAAACTGAAGGCCAGCTGGGAGCCGGTGAGTTGCTGCCACCAGTGGCCCAGGGCGGTGTCTGGCGCAAACATCAGTAGCAGGTAGAAGCCCAGCACAGTCGGGGGCAGTATCAGCGGCATGGCGACTACCGCTTCCAGCAGGGCGCCCAGGTTACCTCTGCGTCTGGACAGCCACCAGGCCAGTGGCGTGCCCAGGATCAGCAGTAGTACAGTGGTTATCGAGGCCAGTGCGAAGGTCAGGTAAATCGCATCCAGCTCTGCATTATTCAGGGACACGGTTCGTAGCCGGCTTGTGTGATAAGTGTGCGCACGTTATCACTTCTGAACCAGTTCAGGTAGGCATCTACGTTTGGACTGCGCCGCAACACCACCGCGTGCTGTGCCAGCGGTTGATGCCACGCTGCTGGAATGATCGTGGCGGTTGCAGGTGCGATTGCCTGTGGGATCAACGCCAGTTCAACCGCGCCACTGTGCCAGAATTGGTAGGCCTGGATGACATTGGTTCCGCGCACCAGCTTGCGGCTTTCCCCGGCGCTGAATTCGGCCCTGGACAAAACCTCCATGGCAGCCCTGCCATAGGGCGCGGTGGTGGGATTGGCAATGGCGAGGCCCAGCTCTGGCTGCGCCAGATCGGTCAGCTTGCCACTGCCACCGGCCAGTGCCAGGCGCCCGGTGGCGTAGCAGAAAGGCTTACCGGCGCTGTCATGGCCGGATAGTTTGAGTTTGGAGGGAGTGGTGCTATCGGCGGCAAAAAACAGGTCGAAGGGCGCACCGTGGTTTATCTGGCTGGCCAGCACACCGGTGGAGGCGCTGCTAAAGACTACCCTGATACCGCTTTGTTGCTCAAACTGCTGGCTGATGTTCTGTAGTGTGGCCTTGAAGTTGGCGGCCACCGCAATGCGCACAGGCTGGGCAGCTGCCACAGACCCCCACGAGGGTGCAGTCAACAGCAGGTACAAAAGCGCTGCAAGGCGCATTGGAAATCCCTCGGAAACTTCTGGCTCAGCTGCCCGGTGCGGCTGTACGCGCCAGGCACCAGACTTCAATGTGGCTGGCTCCGGCAGCGCGCAGTGCCTGGGCCATCACTGTCGCGGTCGCACCGGTAGTCAGCACGTCGTCCACAATGGCAAGGCGCAGGTTGTCACAGGGTTCCCGCACTGTAAAGGCTCCCCTGAGATTGCGGGAACGTTGCCTGGCACCGATGCCCGATTGGGAAGCGGTGGCGCGTCGGCGGCGGACCAATCGATCTGCCACCCGGCATTCCCTGAGTTCGGGGCAGGTGGCGCGCAGCCGGTGACCCAGCAATCCCGCCTGGTTGAAACCGCGTAGCCAGCGCCTGCGCCAGTGCAGGGGCACAGGTACCAGCATATCCACCGGGGAGCAGCGTGGTACCTGTTGTCGCCATAATGAGGCCAGCAGGGTGGTGAGGTGCTGTTGTTTGCCATACTTCCAGCGGTGAATGAGGTGGGCTAATTGTTCGCTGTACAGCCACGGTGCGATCACGCGATCAAAGGGGGGCGGCGACTGCAGGCATTGGCCGCAGTAACGTGCCGCGCTGTGAGCCGTAGCCTCAGGCAGGGGTATGGCGCAGCGCTGGCAACAGTGGCGGTTCAGCGGTATTTCCCCCTCACAGGGCAGGCACAGTGGGATCTGTCGATGGCTGGGCAGACCGCACAGGGCGCAGTCATTGGGGAATAACCCGTCGAGAGTATGGCGATAAAAGCTGTTAACCAGCATGTGGTCGCCAGGTTGACAGGATCAGTGCGGTCGCTATCATGAATGCTTGTCTCACTTGGTTTATCCTACGGTTTTCGTTATGTCCTCAGCTATCGCCGCAACAGCGCCGCAATCTGCTTCCTCATCCGCTCAAATTCGCCACAATTGGTCCCGTGCAGAGGTTGAAGAGCTCTTTGCACAGCCCTTCAATGACCTGTTGTTTCAGGCGCAGACAGTGCATCGCCAGTATTTTGACCCAAACCAGGTCCAGGTGAGCACCTTACTTTCCATCAAAACCGGCGCCTGCCCGGAGGATTGCGCCTATTGCCCCCAAAGCACCCGGTATGACACGGGTCTGGAGGTGGAAAAGCTGATGGAAGTTGAAAAGGTGCTGGAACAGGCCCGGGCGGCAGTGGCCTCCGGTGCTACGCGATTCTGTATGGGTGCCGCCTGGCGCTCCCCCAAGTCCCGTGATATGCCCTACGTGGTAGCCATGGTGAAGGGTGTGCGTGAGCTGGGTCTGGAGAGCTGCATGACGCTGGGTATGTTAACCCCGGACCAGGCACAGGAACTGGCCGGAGCCGGGCTGGATTATTACAACCACAACCTGGACACTTCCCCCGAATTTTATGGCGATATCATCACCACCCGGACTTATAAAGACCGCCTGGATACTCTGGACCATGTGCGTGATGCGGGCATGAAGGTCTGTAGTGGCGGTATCGTGGGCATGGGTGAACAACAGGGAGACCGGGCCGGCTTGCTGCAGCAGTTGGCCAACCTGCCGCAGCACCCCGAGAGTGTGCCGATCAATATGCTGGTGCGGGTTGAGGGTACGCCCCTTGAAAACGAGGCAGACCTGGACCCTTTCGAATTTATTCGTACTATCGCGGTAGCCCGTATCATGATGCCCGCCTCCCATGTGAGATTGTCGGCCGGTCGCGAAGAGATGAATGAGCAGATGCACGCCTTGGCTTATTTCGCCGGTGCCAATTCGATTTTCTACGGTGAAAAGCTGCTGACCACACCCAATCCACGGGCGAATACCGACATGGCGTTGTTTTCGCGGCTTGGTATCGAACCCGAGCAGCGGCAGGTGGAGAAGGTACCGGAAGCGCCCAGCCCGCAGTTTTATAATGCCGCTGCCAACTAGGCGGGTGTCATGGGGGCATTTCCCGAGCGTCTCGGCAGGGCGCTGCAGCAAAGACGTCAGCAAGGCCTGTATCGCGACCGCCTGACCCTGGATTCACCCCAGGGTCCGATTGTCAGGATGGGCGGCAGGGATTACCTCAATTTTTGTAGCAACGACTACCTGGGCCTGGCGGCTCATCCCCGGGTTGTTGAGCGCCTGCGCAGTGCGGCCAGGGAATACGGGGTCGGCAGTGGCGCTTCCCACCTGGTGTGCGGCCACAGTGCGCCGCATCACCAGTTGGAAGAGGCCCTCGCGGATTTCACCGGCAGGCCCCGCGCCCTGTTGTTTTCCAGCGGTTATATGGCCAACACAGGCATTCTCACCACCCTGCTGCAGCGCGGTGATCATGTGTTTGAGGATCGTCTCAACCATGCCTCGCTGTTGGACGGGGGCTTGCACAGTGGCGCCCGTTTCCACCGTTTCCCGCACAATGATTTAACCGCGCTTGAGGCAAAGCTGCGGGCCGCCGACGGCCCCAGGCTGGTGGTGGTGGATGGGGTTTTCAGCATGGACGGCGACAGCGCGCCGCTGGCGGCTCTGGCTGCAATGTGTTCTGCCCGGGATGCCTGGCTGATGGTGGATGACGCCCATGGTTTTGGGGTGCTGGGTGAGCGCGGTGTGGGCAGCACCGAAATGGCGGGACTGGTGGCCGACGACGTGCCAGTTTTGATGGCGACGCTGGGCAAGGCCCTGGGAACCGCGGGTGCCTTTGTCGCTGGTAGCGAGTTGCTCATTGAGGGCCTTATACAGCAATCGCGAAACTATATTTATACCACGGCTATTCCCCCTGCGGTGGCTGCAGCAGGCCTTGAGGCCCTGTCGCTGGTGCAGGAGGAACCCTGGCGGCGCCAACACCTGGCGGCCCTGATAACCCGTTTTCGCGACGGGGCCAGGCAGCTGGATTTACCCCTTTTGGACTCAAGCAGCGCCATCCAGCCCCTGTTGCTGGGGGATGCAAAACGCGCGGTGAGCCTGAGCCTCATGCTTCGTGAACGGGGCCTGTTAATAAGCGCCATCCGGCCGCCCACTGTGCCCGTCGGCACCTCGCGCCTGCGTATTACCCTGAGCGCCGCACACAGTGAAGCACAGGTCGATCAATTGTTGGGGCAGTTGGCTGACTGTTGGCAGGAGGCCTGAATTGTCCCTGGCGTGCGAATACCTTCCCGCAGAACAGGGTGCACAGCAAGAGCTTGTTTTACTGCACGGCTGGGGCGCCAATCGCGAAGTGTGGCGCCCCTTGTTGGCGCTACTGCGGCCCTGGGCCAATGTGACCCTGATGGATATTCCCGGTTGTGCTCCGGGCTGTGCAGTCGAGGCTGAGGCGGACCTGGAGCAAACTTTGGAGCGCATCCTCCAGAGCGGTCCCGCCCGCGCAGTTTACGTCGGCTGGTCCCTGGGTGGGCAACTCGCCCTGGAGCTTGCCGCCCGGTTTCCCGAACGCGTTTCGGCGGTAATCACCGTATGTAGCAACCCCCGGTTTGTGGCCGCCGGTGACTGGCCGGGCATGGCAGCGGCGGAGTTTTCTGATTTCTTTAACGGGGTGCTGGAGAACCCCGGGGACGCCCTGAAGCGCTTCGACACCTTACAAGTTGC
>CBDTVJ010000021.1:0-17857 GCA_965363655.1 uncultured Halieaceae bacterium
CGCGATACAGGAAGCGACCAATATGATAAATGCCGCCAATGTGCGCTGCGAGTATAGCGAGGAGGGCGATTGTATTGCGGTTAACCCCTGCTACGGTGATTATCGTACACCGCAGGATGAGGATTGCCTGGCGCCGGTAGAACAGCGCGCCTGGTCATCACCCATCTTTGTCGCCCATCAAAGTCAGGTGGCGCAAGAGAACCGAGAGGAAGAGCAATGAAAACACCGGGTATTGTAAAGAACAGGCAGTCTGGCGGCGCCGGGAAGATATTTCTGGTTCTACTGGCACTGATAGGTGTAGCAGTAATCTGGTTGTGGCTGGATGAGGATGCTGGCAAGAGCCTCAAGAAACAGGCAGAACTGAAAACTATGGAGATAATAGGAGAGGCTGCGACCAGCCGCCTGGACTTTGGTGACGATGGAGAGGGTACTCACGGCAGTGCGGTAGATTTGATTAAGCGCCCGATCGAAGTGCGCGAGATCGCAGAGAATGTGTACTACGCCACCGGTGTTGCCAATACTATTATGATTATAACTGACGAGGGCAATGTGCTTTTTGATACGGGCCTGGTGCTGCAGGTTCCAAAACAGTTGAAGGCGCTGAAGGCGGTGTCCGATGCGCCGGTCAGCTATATCATTCTAAGCCACTCCCATGCGGACCATATTGGCGGCACGCGTTTCTGGCAGGAAGACGGTACGGAAATTATTACCCATGGAGACTTCATAGAGGAGCAGCGCTACCTGAGCGAACTGGAGCCCTACCAATACACCAGGAACCGTACATTGTTCCCCTGGATGCCAGCCTGGGCAGATCGGCCAGATATCGAGATGATGCGCTATGGCGGTGTTGAACCCACCATCACTGTGGCGGATTGGGAAACCTATACTTTTACCTTGGGAGGAATTGAGTTTCAGGTAATTGGCACGCCAGGTGCGGAGGGAGCGGACAACGCCGTACTGTGGTTGCCGCAGCAGAAAATCCTGTTCTCCGGCGACTTTTTTGGCCCGCAGTTTCCCCAGTTCCCGAATGTCTTCACCATGCGCGGGGAGAAAATACGCAAGCCGCTGGAATACGTGAAATCACTGGATCTGCTGCTGCAGCTGGATCCTGAAATCGTCGTGCCCAGTCACCTCAATCCCACGGAAGGAGCGCAGCAGATACGGGCGGACATGCAACGCATACGCGACGCTGTGCAGTTCGTGCACGATGAGACAGTGGCGGGAATGAATGCGGGCAGCACAGTGTACGACTTGATGAAGGAGATCAAGCTGCCACCCCATCTTGATCTGGTGCAAAACCATGGCAGGGTGGATTGGGCTGTCAAAAGTATCTGGGAGTACTACATGGGCTGGTTCCACTACGACAGTACCACCGAGTTGTACCCGGTACCCGCCAGGGAAGTGTATGCTGACCTGGCGGAGATAGCGGGCAATGAGGGCTTGTTAAGCCTGGGACAAAACTACCTTAATCGGGACGAGCCGGTCAAAGCCCTGCACATTGTAGAGGTGGCACTGGCGGCTGATCCGTCCGACAACATGGCCTTGCAACTGCGTCAGCGGGCGCTGCAGGTCTTGTTGCTAAAGGCTGAAAGTGGCCTGCGGAACGATTACGAAATTTACTGGTTGAAATACCGCCTGGCCGATACTGCAGCGCGGTTGGAAGGTGAATCCACGCCGTAGATTGTTGAGGGCAGCAGGACTGGGCTAATCTATCCCCGCCCGTTGGCGAGCAGATTTGCGCTGTAAGATCTGCTCTGCCGACATCGTGTAGGCCAGGTAGTACTTATAGATATTCGCTACGTATTGCACTGGCTCCCTGCCAACGTATTTGGCCGCAGCGAGTTCTACATTATCGAACCAGATATTGGGGTCGTAGCCGATTTTCGCGGCCTGGTCCCGTAGCTTGATCATGCGGTTAGGACCCATATTGTATGCCGCCAGCGCCAGTAGAATCTGGTTTGTTTGGTCAATGCCGGAATCGCTGAAGTAGCGCCTGCGCAGGAAGTCCAGGTACTTTGTGCCAGCCTGGATATTGGCGTCCACTTCATGAATGTTGCTAATACCCACGTTGTGGTCTCCAGCGGTGCTGGCTTTAATTTGCATGACGCCAATGGCCCCCGAGGCACTGCGTGCACTCTGTTTCAGGCGAGACTCCTGGTAGCCCTGCGCGGCTATCATGAGATATTCAATGCCGTACTGCTCGCCATACTTTTTGAAGATCGCCTCCAGTTGTTCAAACCTGGTGTACGGATCTTCCGCCAGTGCATTGCCTGCCCAGTCAAAATCGCGGATGTAGCGATTCTTCAGGACGTTGCCGATCAGGGTGCCCTCGCGGTTTTTACTGAGAAAGTCGTTGGTGGCTTTTTCCAGCAGCGGACTGTTCTTGCGAAACCCCCAGGCGATCTGTCCACCTGAACGAAACACGATGTCTTCCCTGGGGACCAGCTGGTTGAATACCTTGCGCCACCAGGGGAATTTGTAGTCGTCTACAATTGCCCAGCGCAGCAGGCCCGAGTTAACCATTTGAACCAGGTCATCGTCTTCCAGGAATTCAGAGACCGGTTTTATCTGCACGGGTGCCTTGCCTTGGGCGACAAAGCGCCGGTTCAGTTTCTCCACACTCTCACGGTAACTGCTGGAATGCCTGAGGTAGATTGTTTCTCCCGCAAGGTCTTCGATAGACTCGATACTGGGAGCGGCGGGGCCGGTTACCAGGATTTCTGAAACCGGTTTGCTGGCAGGTGTGCTGAAATCGATCTGCGTTTTCCTTTCGCCTGTGATCGACAGGCTGGCGAGGATAATGTCTCCCCGTCCATTCAGTAGTGCGGGTATCAGCTGGTTGCGCGCGACCGGAATGATCACTACGTGTATACGGGCGCGCTTACGCTGGACGCGCTTGTTGATAAAGTCTTCAAATAGTTGTGCCGCCTCGCGCACCAGGCCTTTCTCTTTGGCCCCGTCCATGTAGTACCGACCTATGCTGTACACGGTCAGAACCCTTAATATGCGACGTTTTTGCATGCCGTCGAGATCGCCAGTCCACTGCCTGATCAGGGCATAGCTGTCCGGGAGCTGCGTTTCATTTTCTGTTGGTGCAATGCCCGAGTGAGCGGCTGTTGCAGAAGAATCGTTGGTATCCTGGGTGTCTGGTGCAGTGGACTCGGGATCGCCACAGGCAGCCAGGGCCAGGAAAGTTAAGACAAGGTATAAGGCTCTTAAGAGAGTCATGATGGAAAGAGGGTCACCTCAGCTCCAGTCAACTTGCATTATCGCGCCATTACCAAGGGCGTTGGAAGGTCCTAGTCTTTCACGGATGTAGCCTGTCTGGCAATCCCGCGTCTGTCGCTACTGCGCCCGTACTGCGATTGCGCACTGTTGATCCTGGGGATGGTCACCTGGTATTCAACCGGGAAATCCAGGCCCTCAATATCTTCTTGCAGATTGATAAGGATGGGCTGGTCAATCGTCAACCAGGAGCCGCATGCTTCACCGGCATCACAGATCACCAGGTCATTATCCGCGTCGGAACCCGCTATGATTTCATATTCGCCAGGCGCAATATTAGTAAAGCGGAACGGGTACTCCGCATTGTTGCCAGAGCTTTGGTCTTGAGCCACCGGTTCGTTAAGCACTGGATCGTAGAGCAGGATATAGACGACGCCTACATCTGCACCGGCGTCGGAGTTACCCGCGGACATGATCACCTGTACAGAGAGATTGTTCACCGATGATTGGGCGTTGATACTGGCCGCGTAAATTCCTGCGGGTAAATTACCTCGATCTACCAGGACCTGGTAGGTCCCCAGACCAGCCTGGTCAACGTCGATAGGTTCAATCTGCAGCCAGGATTCGGAAGTCGACAGACTCGCGATATTCAGTGAGCCCTTGCCGCCATTGCGCAACACCACCTCCAGCGCGCTGCTGCTGTTACCAAAGTTCAATGAACTGGCCGAGGCTACCAGGCGCGGGTTGTCAGCGGGGGAGCTGCCGCTTGCTTCCAGTGCCGCGAGTACTGAGCGCTGGGCGTTGATAATGCCATGGCCGAATTGGTTGTCCCTTCCCGGTGTGCCCAGATCGTCGCTGAGCAGGCCATCGAGCAACATGGCGTCTATGTCTGCGGGTGTCAGGCCGGGATTGACACTTTTCATCAAGGCCAGGACGCCGGCTACGTGGGGCGCTGCCATTGAAGTGCCGTTGAGGAAAGAATAGGCGAAGTTGATGCCGCCGCCGTTAAATGAGCCGCCAGTACTGAGGACGCCGTCCGGGTAGCCATCGCCATTGAGATCCACGCTGTTGTCACCGCCAGGTGCAGCGACATCTATATTAGGGCCGATATTGGAGTAGGGCGCGAGACGGCGCTGCGCATCCAACGCGCTGACAGAAATGACGCCCTCATAGGAAGCAGGATAGCTCGGGACCGAACTGGCCTGGTTGCCAGCGGCGGCGACGACCATAACACCGGCAGCGCGCACCTGGTCAAAGATGTCCTGGGTGCGCTGGCTGAACGGGGCACCGCCAAGGCTCAGGTTGATAATATCTGCTTTTGCCTGTGGCACTGTGCCGGAGTCATTGTTTAGGCCTGCGGCGAAAAGTACGGCCTGTTCAACATCGTAGCTTTCTCCTTCACCTCCGGCGCCCAGGGCGCGCAGGGGCATTACCCTTGAGTCATAGGCACTGCCTGCCACGCCCAGCTGATTATTGCCGCGGGCGGCTATGGTGCCGCTGGTGTGGGTGCCGTGAAAACTACTGGCGCCCGCGCCAAAGTCCCCACCCGGGTCCTGCGGGTTGGGGTCAATCCCGTCGCCATCGCCCGCACTGTCCGGGTCGCGCACAAAATCGTAGCCGTCGACCAGTTGCCCCGCCAGATCCGGGTGATCTGCCAGCACGCCGGTATCGATCACGGCTACTACGACATTAGGATCACCGGTGGTGGTTTCCCAGGCATCGGGTAGGCCGATCAGTGGGTAGTGCCACTGCAACGGGAAGGCCTCGTCATTTGGCGTTGCCATGGTTCTGATCTTGTAGTTGGGTTCGGCGTAGCGGATCGCCGGATTTTTACGCAGCGACTTGATGGTCAGCAGCGTTTCCAGCCGAGCATGAAGGTTCGCATCAGCGATATTGGCCAGTTTCTTGTTGGCGTTTCCCAGGCGCTGTTGCCTTTGCTGCCGGTGGTGCTGGGTGTGGCGCATCGACATCAGGCGCCCGCGCCCGCGTCCGCCGGCACGTTGCTCCATGCCCAGATCGCCAACGGCATTCACGCCGCCTGTTGTCGATTGCTCCTCGTCGTAGTACCTGACTACCGCTTGCCAGGGCACTATTTCGTAGTCTCCTCCTGCGGACAAGCTGGGCTCGTTAGGTGCGCCAATAGCGATGATATAGTTGGTGCCCCCGTCGAATGCATTGGCATTCACGAAGTAGGTGCCGTCCTGTTCGACGACCAGGCTTTCGATGTTGCCCTCATCAATGGAGGCATCGATAGGGATGCCCTGTGCGCTATAAAGGTAGAGATCCGCATCCGCCTGTTCGAAGTCGGCCACCAGCATGGTGATAGTCTGGCCGGCCAGTAGCTCTACCCGGAAGAAATCATCGATATCGCCCTGTACCTGGGAGCGCCCTTCGGCCCCTGTGCCGGGTACATTGACATAGCCTCCTATGGTAACCGGGTTGGAAACCTCCTGTGCCTGTGAGGGTGAGTCGTTGCTTACGGCGATGCGGATTGGATTTGGATCATTGGTATCACTGTCTACAGTCTGGCTCCCGGAGGCGGTGATGGTGCCGGACAAATCATAGGTGGAGCCGGGGGTTGGCGTGGGGGTTGGCTCCGGGTTCGGCGTAGCGTCACTTGAATCACCACCACCACCGCCTCCTCCTCCTCCGCAAGCGGTGAGCAGAAGGGGGATGATGATGCAGGCCAGCAGGGCGGGTTTCACTGTACGCATGGGGTGCTCGGAAGCCGGTTATTGCCTTTTGGGCCATTCAAGATAGCAGAGATTCCCTGCTGGTAGTAACAGCGCTTGCAGCCTGTTGCTCTGGCCTAAGTAGTCATTGTCCTGTGGCATCTTGTGAGTATTCTATACTGTTCGGTATTACACAGTTTCAATGTTATTGGAGAGAAATTCCATGATCGAGTGCAAGTGGCTCAAATATACCCTGTTCGCAGTACTCAGCCTGTTTGCCCTTGGCGGCCAGGCGAAGACCGACAAGCCCAATATACTGGTGATCTGGGGCGATGATATTGGCTGGTCCAATATCAGCGTCTACCACCGGGGCATGCTGGGCAGTCGTACGCCCAACATCGATCGAATCGCCAACGAGGGCGCAATGTTCACCGATTACTACGGTGAACAGAGCTGTACCGCAGGGCGTTCTGCGTTCATTACCGGGCAACATCCCCTGCGCACGGGTCTGTTGAAAGTCGGCCTGCCCGGCGCGGACATCGGCCTGCAGGCGGAAGACCCTACCATCGCTGAGCTGCTCAAGCCGCACGGTTATGCCACGGGACAGTTCGGCAAGAACCACCTGGGTGATAAAGACAAGTTCCTGCCGTCAAATCACGGCTTCGATGAGTTTTTTGGCAATCTCTACCACCTCAATGCGGAGGAGGAGCCAGAGACCACGTTCTATCCCAGGGATGCCGCTTTCCGCAAGCGCTTTGCGCCACGCGGTGTTATTCACTCCTACGCGGATGGCAAGATTGAGGATACCGGCCCCCTTACCCGCAAGCGTATGGAGACTGCGGATCAGGAGTTTGCCGATGCGGCTCTGAAGTTCATCGATAAATCCCACCAGCAGGGGAAACCGTTTTTCGTCTGGTTCAACTCAACTCGCATGCATGTGTGGACGCGGCTGGCACCCAAGTGGCAGGGCAGCTCCGGTTATGGCCTGTATGCGGATGGCATGATGGAGCACGACCATCATGTGGGCCAGTTGCTGGGCAAACTGGATGAACTGGGCATTGCCGACAATACCATCGTGGTGTACAGCACTGATAACGGCTCGCAGACCAATACCTATCCTGATGGCGGCTCAGAACCCTTCCGCGGTGAGAAAGGCTCTACCTGGGAAGGTGGTTTCAGGGTTCCGGCCCTGATTCGTTGGCCGGGTGTAGTTAAAGAAGGCACTGTAATCAATGATATCTTTTCACACCAGGACTGGTTGCCGACCTTGTTGGCGGCGGCGGGTGAGCCGGGTATCAATGCCAAGTTGCAGCGTGGTCACCGCGTTGGCGACAAGACTTTCAAAGTCCACATCGATGGCTTTGACCAGTCTGACGTGCTGGCTGGCAAGGGGCCGGGTAAGCGCGAAAACATCTTCTATTTCGATGACAACGCTAACTTCAATGCCATACGCTGGAATGACTGGAAGATACACTTTGCCTTCCAGATGGAAGGCTGGGGCGGACCCCGGGAGTCCCTGAACTTTCCCCGTGTGGTCAACCTGCGTACCGACCCCTACGAGACCTCCCTGGACTCGGGTATGTATGCGCGCTTCTTCGCCGACCAGTTGTGGTTGTTCGTGCCCACGCAGCAGGAAGTAGGCAAATGGTTGATGACCTTCCGCCAGTTTCCGCCGCGCCAGGCAACTGCGAGCTTCACTATAGACGGTATGATGCAGCAAATGCAGCAGATGCTGCAGATGCGTGCGATGGGTGGCGGTGGCGCAGCGGCCAAGCAACCGGCTCCCAAATAGTAGGGAGATAACCAGGAGGGCCCTTGCTACGCCCAGGCGCCAGGGCCTCTGCCGCAGCTATCCCAGGTATTTTCGGATAGCCAGGTAGTCTTGCAGCACCCTCTGCGGATCGAAGCCATGTCTGCCGGGTGGGTTTTCATCCGGTTCGAATATAGCCTGCAATTGCCCCTGTGGGTTTATCAGGAATAATGTGACCCCGTGGCTAACGCTATATTCGTTACTCCCGGGGACTGTAACAGTGCCTGTAACAGGGTCTATATCAGGCCCGCTTGCCGGCACCAGTTGCGCCATAATTCCCAGGCTTTTCTCAAAGGCCAGGTGCCCGTTGTTGCTATCGTCCCGGTACGTAAGCCCAATAAAATCCGGATGGAAAAATGGCAAATAGGAAGCCAGTTGACTCACGGTATCGCGTCGGTGGTCGACGGTATAGAACAGCACGCGGAGAGGTTGCTCGCCCTGTTGCTCCAGCTTCCTGGCCACGACACCCAGCTGGGAAAGAGTGGCGGGACAAATGTCCGGACAGGTGGTAAAGCCATATGACACCAGGGTCCAATGGCCCTGTAGATGCTCGTTGCGAAAAGGCTGGTTATTGTGATCAAGCAGCTGAAACGCTTGCAGCTCCCGGGCATCGGGCAGCAGGACTCCCTGAATCAGGGGCGGTGACTCAGGCCGATTGAGTAGAACCAAAGCAGCTACCAGAACGATGGTAATGTTGGCTAACAGGAAGCCAAGCAATATCCGTGCCCGGGCAGAGAGACTCATTGCCCTATACCCACCTAGCGATCGAAAAACGCGTGCCGGGTGGCATTGGTATAGTCGCCCTCGATCGACATCAGCGCAATCAGCACCACAATAGCAATGGGGGGTGCAAACAGCAGATACTTCAGTGACAGGCGTTCCCATGAAACGTGCATAAATATGGAGATGATAAGACCGGCTTTCAGGAACATGAAAAGCAGAATCAGTGTCCAGCGCAAGTACCCCTCCACGTGGAAAAAATCGACCATATAGGAGAATGAGCTGAGTATGAAAAGCAGTAACCAGATCTTCAGGTAGATACCGATGGGGTGTTGCTGGCCGCTGGATTCACTCATATAGTCACCTCACCACAGGTAGAAGAACGCGAAAATAAATACCCATACCAAATCAACGAAGTGCCAGTAGAGGCCCGTAATTTCGACGATGGCATAACCCTTTTTCTCATAGTCACCTCGACCCACCTTGCGTGCGACGATAGACAGGTAGATTACCCCGGCAGTTACATGCAGGCCGTGAAAGCCGGTAATCATGAAGAACGCGGAGCCAAATTGCGCGGCCCCCATGGGGTTGCCCCAGGGGCGCACCCCTTCGGAAATCAATTTGCTCCACTCGAAGGCCTGCATCCCTACGAAAGACGCTCCGAGCAGGGCTGTCATCGCCATGAGAATGACGGTTTTGCGCCTGTCTCCGCTATAGGCAAAGTTAACTGCCATCGCCATGGTGCCGCTGCTGGTGATAAGCACAAAAGTCATGATGGCGATCAGCACCAGTGGCAGGTGTGTCCCGGCAATCTCCAGTGCGAAGACTTCACTTGGGTTTGGCCAGGGATCCGTTGCCGACATCCTGACATTCATATAACCGGTGAGAAAGACACTGAAGATGAAGGTGTCGCTGAGCAGGAAAATCCACATCATCAACTTGCCCCAGGGCATGTCGAAGGTCTGCTTGTCGGCGGACCAGTCACTTACCAGGCCAGTGAGTCCGGGTTCTGTGTAGTTGGTGCTCTCATCTGTCTGGATAGTCATGGCTAAACCTCAGAATCCACACATGGCGGCAAGTGTGTTGATTGTTTCTGGTGTGCTGGTGAGCAATGCGAATAGCACCAGCCAGACAGCGAGTAAAAAATGCCAGTAGGTGGCGCACAGTTGCAGGGACGCACCCAGGTTCCGGGGCTCCTCCTCATGCCACAAGCGAACAACCACGTTGCACAGCACCAGCAGCCCGCCCACCAGGTGCAAGCCATGTATCGCTGTTAATAGATAGAAATAACTGTTGGCCGGATTGCCATTGATGTAAAAGCCCATGGATTGCAGCTGTGCCCAGAGGTCCAGTTGCGCCAGTAGAAACAGTACTGAAAAAAACACTGCGGCGCTGATGCCAGCCACGGTCGCATTCAGTTTTCCCGCTCTGGCTGCCCCCAGGCCCAATTGCAGGGTAAGGCTACTGAGTCCCAACAGGAGAGTGTTGAACCACAGGCGCGAGGTATCAGTGAAAGGTTGCCAGGGTTGACCGGCCAGCGCCTCGAAATCCGGGTACTGGGAACGCGAAAGAAAAGTGATAATAAACAGGAAAAACAGTACGCTCACAATGGCCATGATAAAGCGCAGGGCGATTCTTCTTGCCAGCGCCATGTCCGGACCAGGATAGGGCGGCGCAATAACACCCGTATCAGGCTCATGCAGCCAGGGCTTGGTGCCCAGGGTTTTCAGGATATTCATGCCTGGGATTCCTCCTGCTCTCCCGCTGTCCGCTCGGCGTCACTGACAGGATGGTTCTGCGGGATGAAATCCTCCTTGGCGCCGGGCACGCTGTAGTCGTAAGCCCACCGGTAAACCGTGGGCAATTCCGGCCCCCAATTGCCGTGGTGGGGGGGCACATCCGGGGTCTGCCATTCAAGGCTGGTAGCTCCCCAGGGGTTGTGACCCGCGGGTTTGCCGTTGCGCAAACTCCAGAAAACGTTATACAAAAATAGCAACTGGCTGACGCCAACGATCAACGCAGATACAGTAATGCTGGCGTTCAGGGTCTGGGCTGATTCCGGTATGAAATCAATGCCGCCCATGGCGAAGTAACGCCGTGGCACACCCAGAAATCCCAGGTAGTGCATGGGTAAGTAGATGGCATAGGTGCCCAGGAAGGTAAACCAGAAGTGTGCCTTGCCCAGTGACTCGTTGAACATTTTGCCGGTTATCAATGGGTACCAGTGATAAACGGCGGCGAATAGAACCATGATGGGAGAGACCCCCATCACCATGTGAAAATGCGCCACTACAAAATACGTATCTGATAGAGGCAGGTCGATAACAACGTTACCCAGGAACAAACCGGTCAGCCCACCGTGGGTAAAGGTAAATATAAAGCCAATAGCAAACAGCATAGGAACGGTGAGATGAATGTTTCCCCGCCATAAAGTCAGTACCCAGTTATAGACCTTGATGGCGGTAGGGATAGCGATGATCAGGGTGGTGGTGGCGAAAAAGAAACCGAACGCGGGGTTCATGCCACTGACATACATGTGGTGGGCCCACACGACGAAACTGAGGGCCCCAATACCTACTATGGCCCACACCATCATGCGATAGCCGAAAATATTCTTGCGCGCGTGGGTCGCCAGTACATCAGAGACCATGCCGAATGCCGGGAGAGCAACGATGTACACTTCAGGGTGACCAAAAAACCAGAACAGGTGTTGGAACAGGATAGGACTACCACCGCTGTAGTCCAGCGACTCGCCCAGGGATACCAACGCGGGCATGAAAAAACTGGTGCCCAGGGTTTTATCCAGCATCATCATGATGGCGCTCACCAACAGAGCCGGAAAAGCCAGAATGCCCAGGATGGTAGCCGTGAAAATACCCCAGACCGTCAGCGGCATGCGCATCATGGTCATGCCGCTGGTACGCGCCTGCAGGACGGTTGTAACATAGTTCAGGCCGCCCATGGTAAAGGCGACGATAAAAATGGCCAGCGAACCCAGCATAAGTATGATGCCCCAGTCGTAGCCGGGCGTGCCCTGCAGGATGGCCTGTGGCGGATACAGGGTCCAGCCGGCGCCAGTGGGGCCGCCGGGGACAAAAAAACTGGTCAGTAGCACCAGTACCGAGAGCAGGTAAACCCAATAGCTCAGCATATTCAGGTAGGGAAAGACCATATCCCTGGCACCGATCATCAGGGGAATCATGTAGTTGCCGAAGCCACCCAACAGTAACGCGGTGAGCAGGTAGATCACCATGATCATGCCGTGCATGGTGACAAACTGCAGGTAAGCACCGGGGTCTATAAAGTCGAAGGTGTCAGGGAATCCCAGCTGCAGACGCATGAGACCAGAGAGAACGAGA
The DNA here is from genome assembly GCA_965363655.1 of uncultured Halieaceae bacterium. Taxonomy (GTDB): domain Bacteria; phylum Pseudomonadota; class Gammaproteobacteria; order Pseudomonadales; family Halieaceae; genus Marimicrobium. The sequence goes on from CBDTVJ010000021.1 coordinate 11,787, forward strand.
GCCACAAGCCCAACAAAAACAGCTGTTAGCCCATACTGTATTGCAATGACCTTATGGTCCTGGCTCCATATATACTTTGTTATGAAGCTCTGCGGGTCGTGCATTTCGTTGGGCTGGTCTGCAATTGCCACATGTTGCATGTCATATGCCTCTGTTGCCTGTGTCAAAAAGACCGATGTGTTCTCGTCACAGGGTGTTCAGGTACGCCAGTAAATCGTCGATAGATTGTTCGTTGTGCAGAGAACGGGCCATTAACACCATCTGGTGACCGTAAGTATCCTGTTTATGGGTACCGCGGATACCCGTTCGAAAATTTTCCAGCTGGCGTTTGAGATACCAATCCTGCTGCCCCGCGAGGCGCGGTGCCTGCAGCGCATAATTTCCTTGTGCCTGTGCGCCATGGCACGCGCCGCAAGTGTTGTAGTGGAACGCGCCTTTTATTGGATCACCTGCGAGTGTGCTCTGTGCAGGGCTGGGCTGCAGGGTTTCGAGGTAGGCGGTGACATTTCGAATGGCGGCATCGTCTGCCAGCATGTTGGCCATGGGCGCCATTTGCTGGCCAAACTGGTCTTTCTCGTGCGTGCCGCGAATGCCTTCCTTGTAGTATCTGAGCTGCCGCTCTATATACCAGGGTGGCAGACCGGCCAGGCTGGGTGCATTCATGGCCATGATGCCTTCGCCCTGTTGTCCGTGGCAGGAAGCACATAAGACAAAACTGTTTTTGCCGATGATGGGGTCGCCTGCGGGGATAGACTGAATCTCACGCCAGGTTTGCTGCCGGGCCAACCAGTCATCGAAGTCATGCTGCTCATCCACCACGACATAGCCGCGCATGGTGTAGTGCGCTATGCCGCAAAGCTCCATACACAGGATGTCAAATTTGCCGGTACGTGTCGGTGTAAACCAGACATACGTGACCATGCCAGGGACAAGATCCATCTTGACCCTGAACTGGGGTACGGCGAAGTCGTGTAATACGTCCTTGGAACGCAGCAGTACTTTTACCGGGCGGTCCAGAGGCAGGTGTAGTTCATTGGTGGAGACCAGCACATCGTCAAGGCCCGCCGGGTCATCGTTGTTCATGCCGAAGCTATTGTTCGGGCCGATGTAGCGGGCATCCACTTCTCCCAGCACACCGTCTTCGCCGGGCAGGCGAAATTGCCACTGCCATTGTGAACCGACTATCTCGATTTCGTCGGCGTCCTCGGGGACTTCCACAAAGTCAGCCCAGACGACCAGGCCGGGTGCCAGCATAGCGGCGACCCCAATCGCGGTAATAGCGGTTAGCCAGATCTCCAGCTTCTTGTTTTCCGGTTCATAGTGGGCGCGGCGAGATGGATCAAAGCGAAAGCGGAAAACGGCGTAGGCCAGGAACAGGTTGACCGCAACAAAGACGAAACCCGTTATATAAAGCGTCAGTTGGATGGTAGTGTCGATGGCGCCCCAATTCGAGGCCAAGGGGGTCATCCACCAGGGGCTGAGCCAGTGGAACAGCAGGGATCCTGCTACCAGCAAAACCAGCGCAATCACTAGTTTCATAACCGATCCCTTATAATTGTTGTTGGGAGAAAGTCAGTGTGTCGGGCTACTGTCTCCAGTCCTTGCCAAATTCAGCAACTCCATCAGGGCGCGACCTGCATAAAGCGCGCCCACCTGTTTTGGGCGCTCACCACCCAACGAGGCGTCGAACTGCCTTCCCCGGCATCCTGTAGTTTTGGATGGTCGCTGACGACGTCCTTTAATATGTTTTCCTGTTCCAGATCAACGTCGATAAACAGTACATGTCTACCCTGCTCCAGGTCCTTTCGAAAGCGGCGGAAGTCGGTGTGAGGTTCCTGTATGCCAATAAGGCCGCCTTCCCAGGTGCAGAAGCCAAGCACTATGACGGCGAGAAAAATGGGTGGTACCCAGGTATAGGTTTCCGTCAGTCCGCTCAGCCCAGCGCCAATTAAAATTGCAGCAGCCGCGATGGCGCCGACCACTGCACCCAACTCGGTGCCGTGCACTACATCCTTCTTTAATACGGCTTCCACCTGGTGCAGGTGGTGTGACTGAACACCTGAGTCATCTTCGCTGAGGACGTGGATTTGCGGCGTGCTAACGCCATTCTTTTCCAGCTGTTGTTCGATGATCTCCAGATCATCCAGGTCATTACTGATGTAATAGTGGCGTTTCATACAGCATCTCCCTCAAGCATATCCCAAGCGAGAGTTCAGGGAGCTGTCTTTACAATCCATTGTAAGAGTACAGTCCATTGCAGCAGCTTGACTGAAAACTCACCACGAAAAGCACCGGAGCAGGTTGAGAGCAGACGTCGCGGGTGCCATCATGGCGTCCAATTTGAGTATAGCACTGGCAATTGGTGAATCTACCTGGCGGCGTTTAAGGCCATTGAAATAGAGGTTTCTATATCTTTTTTAGAAATATTGGATTGGTTTTAATAGAGGGGAAAGGTATAAAAACCCTGTATTTAAAGGTTTTTGGGTCGAATACCATGAGTCATATCTATAGCATTCGATGTTTTAAGACTGTTTTGCTACAAGAAAAACGCCCAATATTCGATTAGCTTGTTACCGCCGTGGCTAAATTTTCAAAATGATCTTGCCCATGTGTTGCCCGCTTTGCATGCGGGCATGTGCTTCCTCCGCCTGCTCCAGTGGGTAGATGCTGTCTACGATCGGCTTGACCTCGCCACTTTCCAGGTGCGGGTAAACATGTTGCATGATCTCTTCGACCATCACTGTCTTCTGGGCGAAACTCTGTGCGCGCAGGGTGGAGCCGGTCATGGTGAGGCGCTTCATTAGCATCGGTGCGAAATTGACTTCCGCCTTGAAGCCTCTCATATAGGCGATATTGACGATACGGCCTTCCGCTGCCGCTACATTCAGGTTTTTCTGGATGTAGTCGCCGCCAATCATATCCAGGATGACATTTATGCTGTTGGCGACGCCCAGCTCATTCAGAACGGATTCAAAATCCTCTGTCTTGTAATTGATCGCCCGGGTCGCGCCGCGGCTGTGCAGTACACGGCATTTTTCATCGGTACCCGCGGTGGTGTAGACCTCGGCGCCCAGCGCATGGCACATCATAACGCCCATCGTCCCCATGCCGCTGGCACCGCCATGAATCAGGACTTTTTCGCCAGCGCGCAGTTTGGCGCGCTGGAAGATGTTGTGCCAGATGGTAAGAAGGGCTTCCGGTAGCGCAGCTGCCTCGGCTTTGCTGAAGCCGGTGGGTATGGGCAGGCACTGGCCAATAGGCGCGACTGCGTATTCGGCGTAGCCACCCCCGTGGGTGAGAGCACAGATGCGGTCGCCGATCTGCCAGCTGCCGCTGTCCGGTCCCATCGCCTGTACCGTGCCGGCCACTTCCAGTCCGAGGATCGGTGAGGCGTCCTCCGGGGGAGGGTAGTGGCCCTTGCGTTGCAGCAGGTCAGCCCGGTTGATGCCGGCGGAATGTACCTTGATGAGCAGCTCGCCTGGGCCCGGGGAGGGCACCGGCCCTTGTTCTATGCGCAGGTGGTGATGTTCCGGTTCGACAGCCACGTGGCGGCACTGCTGGGGTACTGGGCTTGGGTTACTCATGTTTGCAGTGTCCTGTAGCATTGACCAGATGATTCTCGCAGCGCGGGTTTAATCACTAGCGACAGCCCCAAGCATAGCCTAGTCCGCTTTGCTGTGGACAGCGCCGCTTTGCACTTTCTCAGCAATTTGTTCATCGCTCCAACCCAGTTCCCGCAGAATCTCTTCCGAGTGCTCGCCAATTTCCGCGGCGCAGCCGCGTATCTCACCGGGCGTGCGGCTGAAGCGTGGCGTTGGTGCCGGCTGCCACACTTCACCGTCATCGATAAAGCTTCCCCGGGCCTGGTGGTGGGGATGGTGGCGAACTTCGCTCATCGCAAGAACCGGTGCGTAGCAGGCATTGGCGCCGGCAAATACCTCGTCCCACTCGTCCCGGCTCTTACGCTTGAAGATCTCGGTCATCTTTTCTTTCATCGCTGGCCAGTTTTCCATGTCGAACTGGTTTTCAAAGTACTTGGCATCATCGCCCAGGCGCTCCAGCAGGGCAGCGTAGAATTGCGGTTCGATCGAGCCCAGGGAGATGTATTTGCCGTCTGCGGTTTCGTACACCTCGTAAAAATGTGCGCCGGAATCCAGCAGGTTGGTGCCGCGCTCCTCGTTCCAGAAGCCGACCTGGCAGGCGGCGAAGGTACTGGCCATCAGCGTGGCTGCGCCATCGATCATGGCAGAATCAACGACCTGGCCCTGCCCCGAGACCTTGGCCTCAAGGAGACCACACACCATACCGTAGGCCAACATCAGGCCACCGCCACCGAAGTCGCCCACCAGGTTCAGGGGGATGGCTGGTTTCTCTCCGGCGCGACCAATAGGGTGCAGCGCCCCGCTCAGGGCCACATAGTTGACGTCGTGACCGGCTTCCTGGGCCATCGGGCCTTCCTGGCCCCAGCCGGTCATCCGTCCGAATACCAGCGCCGGGTTGCGTTGCAGGCACACGTCGGGCCCCAGTCCGAGGCGCTCCATGACACCCGGCCGATTACCCTCCAGCAGGCCATCCGCTTTCTCAATCAGGGCCAGTACCGTTGCTACGCCGCCGGGTTCCTTCAGGTTGATGCTGATACAACGCTTGCCGCGGTTGAGGAAGTCCAGCCTGGGATTGTGGGCCGCGGTAAACATACTGCCTCCGGGCCGTTCCACGCGGATGACGTTGGCGCCCATGTCTGCCAATAGCATGGCGGCGAAGGGCCCGGGGCCGATGCCGGCAATTTCAACGATGGTCAGGCCCTTGAGTGGTCCCATAACGAATTCTCCGCAAGCTTGTCTGGTTCAGGGTGGGTAGATTGCCGCGCCGGGGTTACAGCCGCAAGGGTGCGACAGGTCTTATACGTTGTCCTTGCAGATCAAGTGCTCGAACATCACCCGCGCCTCTTCCAGCTTGGCGAAGATAGGGTAGTCGCTGTTCATGGCCCAACTGATGGTCAGCATGTTGAGGGTGCCGACCACCATGGCGGCGAGTATTTCCGGGGAAAACCTTGTTTGCACGTCACCTATCTCCAGGCCCGCGGTAATCATGCGGATAAAGCTGGCGCTGGCAGTGGTGCCGATTTCCCGTTGCCGCTCGGTATCCTCGGCAAAGGTGGAAGGCGCGATGAGGATTAATTGGCGGTCAATGTCCTCGTAGCCGGAGAAGTTCGATTCAATGTAGTCGATCATGGCCTCCAGCCGGTCCCTGGTGGTGTGGTGATTGTCCATCAACAGTTGCAGCATGGGTTCCGACTGGTCGTAGAGGCGGGAGATGCCCAGGCCCCCCAGCAGGGTGTGCTTGTTGGGGAAGTGGCCGTAGAAGGTGCGGCGGGCGACATCGGCTTCGATACAGATCTGCTCGATACTGGTGTCCTCGATGCCCTGCAAGCGAAACAGGCGGTACGCTGCGTCCTCGATGCGTGAACGAATCTCCTGCTTGCGCTTTTCCCGGCGGCCCAACGGTGCCTCAGTTTCGCCCATGAAATTTCCGTAATACGGTTGCAATCAAGAAAGCATTAAACTATTTTGTATACAAATGTGCAAGTTTGCTCATTTGGGAAGGTATTGCCTGCCCACTGGTAAACAGGAAAGAGAAGAAAATCCGATGTCTGAACGAATGATCGTGGTGTCCACCGACTGCCACGCCGGCCTGCCAATCGCCGATTACAAGCCCTATGTGGAATCGAAATACCACGAGATGATGGATCTGGCCGTGCCCATCACCATTGACATGATGGACAAGGCCGAATCCACCTTCCTGATCAAGGAAATCAATGATGCCTGGCGGGCCCCTATCGAGAAGGAGCTGACCGGCGCCTGGGATTACACTGAGCGCCTGAACATGCTGACCACCGACGGTATCGCCGCCGAGGTTATTTTTCCCGACGGCATTACCGAGAAGAATACGCCACCGTTTGGCGCTGGCCTGGGGCTGTCCCCGCGGGACATGGACCCCGAACTGCAATGGGCGGGTGCGATGGCCCATAACCGCTGGTTGGCCGAGTGGTGTGCCAATGACCCGGCGCGCCA